>DASXOT010000511.1:0-6225 GCA_036494065.1 Chitinophagaceae bacterium | reverse complement strand
ATAACCAAGAACTTGCAAAAGCTTCGAAGGCGCAATACGATCAGGGTAAAATACGCTACGATGCGGGAGGCATGGCGAAAAAAGATCTGTTGCAACTACAGGCACAGGCGGCAACCGATCAATACAATCTTGTTTCCTCACAAAATCAATATCGTCAGAATATCCTTACGCTAAAACAAATACTACAGTTTCCTACCACCACCGACTTTCAACCCGTCGTTCCTGACACATTGATGGCTCAGCAGGCCATTCCTTCTTTGCTGGAAGCGCAACGAATCGCATTGCAAAACAGGCCTGAGATTAAATATAATGAACTGGAGATCCAGGTCGCCAATGCTGAACTGGAAAAGGCAAGAGCTGGCTATAAGCCATCGATCAGCCTTGGGGGCTCTCTTTCTACGGGTTATTCAGATAATCAAAGCGTAAAATATTTTAACCAGATTGGAGATAATTTTTATCAGCGTCTTGGAGCCACATTAGCAGTTCCCATTTTTAATAACCGTGTCACGAAAACAAATATCGAACGCTCAAAGATTTTGATTGACCAGGCAAAGCTTAATTTAGAACAAATCAAAACCACATTAAACCAGGAAATTGAGCAGGCCTATATATCTGTTTTAAATACCCAGGCGCAATATAGAAGTGCGGACACAGAATTGCAGGCTAACCGGGACGCCTACAATATTTCCCTGGAACAACTGCGACTAGGGGCAATTACTACGGTGGACCTTCTTGTTCAAAGAAATTTGTATGTACAGTCTCTTCAAAATTTTATACAGGCAAAATATAATGCCATTCTCAATACAAAAATTTATGAGTTCTATATAGGCCAGCCCATTAATCTATAGATAAACGAATAAGTATGAAAAAAAGAATAATATGGATTTTAATTGTTTTGATTGTGGCAGCAGCAGTTGTAGTATGGATCGTAAAAAGAAGAGCAACTGAATTGGTATTATCTACCGAAAAACCACATTATGGTTACATTGCTAATGCAGTTACTTCAACGGGCACCATTCAGCCTGTTGATACTGTAGCAGTGGGTACCCAGGAGTCGGGGACGATTAGTCACGTATACGCGGATTTCAATTCAAAAGTTAAAAAAGGACAGCTTCTTGCCGAATTGGATAAAACCATTTTGAACGCGCAGGTACAGCAGATCATAGGATCATTACAACAGGTACAAAGCCAGGAAAGTTATGCTCAAAGCAATTTCAACCGGCAGACACAATTGTATAATGCGGGCGCAATCAGCAAAGCTGATCTTGAAACCGCAGAAAATACTTATAAAGTTGCACAGGCAAATGTAAAATCGACGCAATCACAATTGGACGCCGCCCAGAAAAACTTATCACTCGCCAGTATTTATTCACCTATTGATGGAACTATTCTTTCGAGAAATGTAAGTGAAGGTCAAACTGTCGCAGCAAGTTTCAATACACCCACCTTATTCAGTATTGCCAAAGATCTTACGCAAATGCAAGTGAGAGCTGCTGTAGATGAAGCAGATATTGGCAATGTACAATATGGGCAGAGAGTAACGTTTACTGTAGATGCCTTTCCCGATGACGTGTTTGACGGCACATTGCAGGAAGTGCGTTTGCAACCCGTTGTTTCTTCCAATGTGGTAACCTATACGACAATTATCAATGCACCCAATCAGCAATTGAAACTAAAGCCGGGAATGACTGCAAACATTAGTATCTATACCAAAGAAGATAGTAACGCCCTGGTTATTTCAGCCCGAGCTACGAAATTCAAACCTGATTCTACCGTTACGTCGAAATATCAAGTTGAGGACAAACAAACGAAAACGAAAAGCCAGCAAACATCAAATGATCCATCTTCAACTGACAAGCCAAAGAAAATGGGCCATAAAAACAAAGCTGACTCCCTGGGAAAAGATTCAGGCAATTTAAAAAGGGCGTCAGTATGGGTGTTAAATGGTAATACCATCTCAAGGCGTTCTATCAAGATTGGATTAGAAGATGGAACACAGGTACAGGTGCTTAGTGGTCTGACGACTAATGACCAGGTAATTGACGGCGTACAACAAATGGCAAAGGGAAATCAAACTTCAACTCAAAGAAGTCCTTTTATGCCGCAACGGCGAGGAGGACAAGGTAATACCCGACCATCGGGTGGCGGCCGTGGCGGTTAAAACAGGCCATCACGTTAAAATAGAATTATGGCAAACAAAATATTGGAAATACATGATCTTAAAAGAGAATTTATAATGGGCTCGGAGGTCGTCAGAGCACTCAAGGGCGTTTCTTTTTCAATTGAAGAAGGAGAATTTGTAACAATAATGGGAAGCAGTGGTTCGGGAAAAACAACAATGTTGAACATACTGGGCTGCCTCGATAAACCGACAGAAGGCACCTATCTGTTGGACAATGTCGACATCAAAAAATTATCAAGAAATGAGTTGGCCCAGTTAAGAAATCGAAAGATTGGTTTTGTTTTCCAGTCTTATAATCTGTTAGCGAGGACATCCGCCATTGAGAACGTTGAATTGCCACTGCTGTACAATTCTTCTTTTTCAAATGCGCAGCGCCGGCAGATGGCGATAAAAGCATTGGAGGCCGTGAGGCTTTCAGATCGTATTGGCCATTTGCCCAATCAACTTTCCGGTGGGCAACAACAACGTGTTGCAATCGCGCGGGCATTGGTAAACGAACCTGTTATGATCCTCGCAGATGAAGCAACAGGTAACCTTGACTCTCGTACATCTTACGAAATCATGGCGCTTTTGCAGGATCTAAACAAACAGGGAAAAACAATTGTATTCGTTACACACGAACCCGATATTGCTTCTTTCAGCAGCAGGACAATTACCCTGAAAGATGGCAAGGTAATAAGGGATAGTAAAAACGAAAAGGTCAGGTCGGCAAAAGAGGTCCTGGCTTCAATACCAGTAAGTGATGATTATTAAATACTATGAAGGTCATAAATCTTATACGCATTGCGTTAAAGGCTTTGCAAAGAAATAAGCTCCGCGCATTTTTGACAATGCTCGGCATCATCATCGGTGTAGGCGCCGTGATAGCTATGGTGGCAATTGGCCAGGGCTCCAAAAAAAGTATACAGGATCAATTGTCGAGCATGGGGTCAAACATGATCACTATTCGTCCGAATGCCAATGTCAGTGCCGGCGGGGGTGCCCGGTTGGATGCATCCACAGCTAATCTGCAAACCTTAACGCTTGATGATATTAAAGCCATACAGTCCCAGGCTCAATATATTACTGATGTGTCTCCCGCGGTTCAGGGAAGAGGCCAGGTGATCAATGGATCACTTAATTGGCCAACCAGCATGCAGGGAGTAAGCCCGGATTTTCTTAATATTCGTAACTGGCCATTGAAAGAAGGAGTGGCTTTCGGTGATGAAGATGTCAAAGGAGCAACAAAAGTCTGCTTGCTGGGTCAAACGGTTGTGGATAATGTATTTGATCCCGGCGATGACCCGATCGGAAAATCAATCCGCTTCAACAAAATACCATTTAAAGTGATTGGTGTTTTGAGCGCAAAAGGAGAAAATGCGTTTGGCCAGGATCAGGATGACATTATCTTAGCTCCATACACAACCGTTCAGAAACGGATTCTGGCAATACCTTATATCCAGACCATTTATGCTTCTTCTTCGAGCTCAGAAACTTCTGAGGCTGCAACGAATGAAATCAGCCAAATACTGCGTGGCTCCCATAAATTAACGAACACTCAACAAGACGATTTCCTGGTTCGCACACAGGCAGAACTGATCAATACTTTTAGTTCAACAAGCCAGTTATTGACTGTACTACTTGCTGCGATTGCAGGCATATCGCTATTGGTAGGCGGCATTGGTATTATGAATATCATGTACGTTTCTGTAACCGAACGAACAAAAGAGATCGGCCTGCGAATGTCAATTGGCGCAAGAGGGATCGATATACTCATGCAATTCCTTATTGAAGCAATTGTGATCAGCATTACCGGAGGCATATTGGGTGTAATGCTGGGATTGCTTGCCTCGAAATTGATAAGTATCTTTCTTTCCTGGCCTACATTGGTTTCGGAATATTCCATTGTTCTGTCATTCGTAGTTTGCGCTATTACTGGAATTTTCTTTGGCTATTATCCGGCGCAGAAGGCATCGCGCCTCGATCCTATTGAAGCATTGAGATATGAATAGAGGGAGGGGATTGCAGCACTATTTCGGGTATAATACCTGGCAGCTGTTACAGAAAAACGTCCGGCGATTAGTCTTTCCAAGGTTTTGTTTCAGGATCGGTGCGTTATCTCTTGGGCATATTTTTTTAGAATAGACGCACCAGTGTTTTTTCAATTCGTATTTCTTTTTCCATCCAAGGAAGTCAAAGCTATATTCACGGGCTTGCCTGATCAATTCGGCTAACTTTTTTGCAGGAAGATCACGCAATCTTGTTTTTGGATGAACTTTAATGCGGAACAGAACTTCATTCTTAATGATATTTCCAACGCCTGCAAAAATGGTTTGATCTAATAAAGCATCACAAACAAATATGGCGGGAATTTCTTTTAATTTCTTTCTTGCCTTTCGCGCATCCCATCGATCATTCATTACATCGGCGCTCCAGTCGTAAAGTTCATCCAAACTGCCTTCGATCCATTTTACTGAGCAGGCATAGAAGTTTAATTCTCCCTTTTTAAAATGAAGCGCCAGGCGTGGGGTCATTTCTTTTTGATCATTTATCCGGTATGATCCAAAGAGCATAAAGTGAATTTTTATAGAACCTTTTTTGAAGCAGATAAAAAAATTCTTTCCAAAGCTTTTGAAATCGATGATCTTTTGATTGATCACTCCAGTAAAATCTTTTTTTGTATTTCCACTAATGGCTACAATTTTCTTTCCGTTGAATTCCTGTACTAATTCTTTTAAAATAATAATTGAAGGGCCTTCCGGCATAAGTTTTACGAAAAACATGCAAAGGGTGAGCCATAGAATTTAGATCCATGACATCAATAACCCCTTATGTTCTTTCCTTCCATGTAATTGATAAAGGCCCTGTTCACTACTTTATTGCCACCCGCAGTTGGATAGTTGCCCGTGAAATACCAGTCACCAAGATTATTAGGGCATGATTGATGAAGTGTTTCTATGCTTTGAAAAATAACTTCAACCGGAATTTTGATGTCTTTTGGAGTAATCAGCCCGGCAATTTTATTTGAGATTTGTTCAGTGGTAAATGACTTGTATACGTTTTTGACAATGTTTTCGGTGTGCAGTAGATGATTTCGCTGGAGTTCTTTGCATTTATCCAATAACTCCTTGAGGCATTCCATCTTTCCCTTTTCCCGCATTAGTTCAACGGCAGCATTAAAAGCAATGAATTCCCCCATTTTACTCATGTCGATGCCATAACAATCCGGGTAACGTATCTGGGGAGAGGAAGAAACAATGATAATTTTTTTTGGCTCCAGCCTGGCTAGCATTCGAATGATACTTTCTTTCAAAGTGGTGCCTCGTACGATCGAATCATCGATAACCACAAGCGTATCTATCCCTTTCCGCACCGTTCCGTAAGTAATGTCATATACGTGCTGCACCATTTCACTACGACCCGCATCTTCAGTGATAAAAGTTCGCATCTTCACATCCTTGATAGCGATCTTTTCCATTCTCACTTTGCGATTGATTATTTCATGGAGTTTTTCCTGGTCAATTATATTCCATGACGAAATCCTTTCCACTTTGGTTTGATTCAAATAATCCTCACAACCTTTGATCAAACCATAAAAGGCGACTTCGGCGGTATTAGGAATAAAAGAAAAAATAGTGTTCTTTAAATCAAAATCGATTGCTTCAAGAACCTGCTTACTCAAATGATATCCCAATGCCTTTCGTTCATTATAAATTTTTTCGTCGCTTCCCCTTGAGAAATAGATGCGCTCAAAGCTGCAGGCTTTTCTTTCTTTTGGCTCTAGTATCTGTGCGATTTCAACACTTGCATTTTGATCAACGATCATTGCGTGGCCCGGCATTAATTCCTTTACTTCGTTTTCACCAACATTAAATGTGGTGCGGATCGCAGCACGCTCTGAAGCTGCCACAATTACTTCGTCATTGTAATAATAATAGGATGGACGAATGCCATGGGCATCCCGGAAGACAAACCCGATGCCACTTCCCGTTACACCGCCCACATGAAAACCGCCATCAAACAACGGAAGGGCCTTCTTTAAAATTGACTTGATGTTTGTTTGC
>DASXOT010000510.1:0-5600 GCA_036494065.1 Chitinophagaceae bacterium | reverse complement strand
TGATAAGGCAGAAAAAGGAACGATTCCTTATAAGGAGCCGTGGATAGGGTTTATTCATAGCACTATCACTCTTTGGCCTTTTTTACAAGATGAATATCTTCTCCTCGATGATATTATCCAGTCCGAAGCATTTTATGACAGTCTGGATTTTTGCAAGGGAATTTTTACATTATCTGACTATCTCGCCCGGTATACCAGGAACAAGCTAAATCATTCGGTGAAGATAGAAATGCTAAAACATCCTACAGAATTCACATCCGTGCTTTTCAATTTTGAGAAATTCTTGAAAGAGAAAAAGGTCGTTCACGCAGGCGTGTGGCTGCGAAAAGTAAGTTCATTCTATCAGCTCAATGCAACGGGCTACCGAAAGATCATGTTATTGACACCAAGATTACTCACTTATCTTGAAACTGAGTTAAACTATTATCCCAATTTGCGGATTGATTTTCCATCAGTAGAGATCCTTCAACGACTATCCAACAATGAATATGATCATCTGCTAAGCGAAAGTGTGGTCTTCCTCGATTTGTGCGATAGCAGCGCTTCCAATACTGTTGTTGAATGTCTTGCCAGGGGCACACCTCTTCTTGTCAATAAGCTGCAACCAGTGGTGGAGTATTTAGGCGAAGAATATCCGTTCTACTATTCAACTTTGGAGGAGGCAGGTCAAAAATTATCCGATATTAATCTCATTAACCAAACAGCAAAATATTTGATACAATTTCCGGGAAGAGAGGAGATAACCGGTGAATATTTTATAAATGCATTTCTAAATTCTGCGATAATCAAATCCGTTTCTTAGTCAGCACCTTTAGTTGTTATTCCATATTTCAATGATAAACTCACTTCCTTCGTTTTCCCTTGTTTCTACTTTCAGATTTCCACCATGAGCTTTAATAATATCATAGCTTAAACTCAGGCCTAGCCCGGTACCCTGTCCTGTAGGCTTAGTAGTGAAAAAAGGTTGAAATATCTTATCCAAAACTTTTTGAGGAATGCCGTTCCCATTGTCTTTGACGCGTATTTGAACACCGCCGTTCAACTTTTTGGTGCTGATAGTAACGAAGGGTTCATAATGTTCACCTGCTGTTGCTCTTTTTTCAGTTACCGAGTAAAAGGCATTGTTGATCAGGTTAAGAATCACTCGTCCAATATCCTGGGGTGCTACATTAATCTTTTCAAGCGAAGGATCAAGATCTACTTCAAATTTCGTGTTGAAAGACTTATCCTTGGCTCGCAGACCATGATAAGCTAATCGCAGGTACTCATCACATAATACATTCATATCTGTCGCCTCTTTTTGACCTGTACTCGCGCGCGAATGCTGAAGCATACCTTTTACAATTCCATCGGCTCGTTTCCCATGAAATGAAATCTTTTCCAGGTTTTGATCAATATTGTTTAAAAGGTCGATTTCAATCTCTTTATTTCCCAGGCCATTCTTCTGTATCTCAATTTTAATTTCCTCGATCAATTCGCGGTTCACCTCGGAGAAATTATTTACAAAATTTAGTGGATTTTGAATTTCATGAGCAATGCCGGCAGTAAGTTCACCCAGGCTCGCCATTTTTTCCGCATGTATCAATTGCGCCTGGGTAGATTTAAGACTACCAACGGTGTGGATGAGCTCCTCATACGATTCGGCATTATACAATGCAATAGCTGTATAGGTAGCGATGTTGCGCAACATATAGAGATGATAGTCCGAATACGCATTTTCCTGGAAACTTTGTACCGTGATCACTCCCAGCTTCTTTTCCTTAATAGTCAGTGGAAGGAAGATAATTGATACGGGTTGGCTACCCTCGTGTGGCGTTGGTACTTCCTGTATATAGGCCTTATGTTCCTTGTCCAGGTTACCCATGATGATCTCTTTGCCGCTTGTAAAACAAATGGAAGCAAACCGGTTCTTGTCGCTGATCGAATTAAAATAAAAAGGAAGCGCTTCACCCTCCTCATATGTTGAAGCAAATTCGATTCTTTTCAGATCATCATTGTAAATACCAATACCAAATACATTTGCGTCCATTAAGGCATTCACATTGTTATAAACTGTGCTAATGATCTTTTCAACAGAAAGTGAGGAAGTTATTTTCCGGCCTATATCACCAAGGAGTTCAACATTATTGTAGGATTGCTCAAGGCTTTCTTTTTGCACCGCAAGTTGATGGGCTTTTTCGTCAATTTCGTCTTTTTGCCTGCTAAGCTGGACGTTGGCCTTGCGTTTCTGTCGGTTGTTCAGATACAGTAGAAAGATGACCACGATTAACGCCCCAAGACCGCCCAGAAGCAAACCCTGTTTTAACTTAGCACGTTCATGTGCCCTTGCTTCTTCGATCTGTTGTTGCCGCAGGCTTTCATCATAAGTCATCCCCTGGATTTGATTGGACTTTTCCTGGCTAAACATGCTATCCTTTGCAGCAATTGTTGCCGACTGGTAGGCATAGGCACTATCGACATTATTTACAGATTTATAATACTCACTAAGAAAACTACTTGCTGCAAGCTCCTTATCTATAAATCCGCCACTCGCAGCAAGATTAAACGAAAGCTTTGCATAATACAGACTGGAATCTATTTTCTTTTGCCGGAGAAATAGTGTAGCTCTCCCTAAAAAGTTTTCAGACAGGCCTTCATCATTGTTACTTTGTCTAAAATAAGGCTCTGCCGATTTAAGGTAAAACATAGCGCTATCATTCTTTTCCAGTTTCATCATTACATTGCCCATATTGCCAATGCTGATTGCTACTAACTCAGGATAGTGTAAAGCCATAGCGATAGCATATCCTCTTCGTACGTAAATCAGTGCAGAGTCAAGCTGATTTGATTTTTCATAAGTATCGCCAACATTCGTAATAACAGTTCCTAATCGGGCACTGTCGTGAATAGTCTCGTAGATGGAAATGGCCTTGCTCGAATATTCAAGGCTTCTCTTTATATCCCCCTCATAAAAATAAACATCGGATAATGAGCCAAAAGTAACACCTATGATTTCTAAATCCTTCGACTCTTCTGCGATCTTGAGTGCCTCCAAATCGATTTCTAATGCTTTTGGATAGTTGCCGGTATTCATAAATACGCTGGCTGTTACCCTCAGGCATCTGGACTCACCCGATTTATAGTTTATCCTCCTCGATAATTCCAGGCCTTGTTGCCCAAAAAATAAGGCCGAATCCGGTTTTGAATATATATAAGCCCTTGAAATAGACGTGAGGATAGAAACCCTATCTATATCTCCTTTAACGGTATTCAACAATTTTGTCAAGCTATCGATTACGTACTGGGCTCTTATCGCTGTAGCCTGCAAGAGTAAAAGGACAGCAATAGTAATTAGTTTTTTCATGCGCTTTTATTGTCAATGCTTATGCTAATGTATGCAATTCAGTGTCCGTTTTGAAGACGCCGGATTTATTTATATCCCAGGCTCAAAGGAAGCCTGATAACAAACTGTGTCCCTTCACGGTCTTTTGTTTCTACGTTCATTTCGCCGCCGTGCGCCTTTACAATGTCATAACTCAGGCTTAAACCCAGCCCTGTTCCCTGTCCAGTTGGTTTAGTGGTAAAAAATGGCTGAAATATTTTACCAACTACATTTTGCGGGATGCCATTGCCATTATCTATTACCCTAATTTCAACCTTATCTCCCATTCCTTTTGTCGTGATAATAACCGTCGGTTCATACCCGGCACTCACCATCCTTTGCTTTTCGCTGACCGCGTAAAATGCATTACTGATCAAATTAATGATTACTCGCCCAATATCCTGCGATACCACATTTATTTTTGGAAGCGATGTATCGAGGTCAGTTTCAAACTTCGCATTGAACGATTTGTCTTTTGCACGAAGTCCATGATAGGCTAGTCGCAAATATTCATCACACAATGCGTTTATATCTGTCAACTCCCTTTGACCGCTACTGGCGCGACTGTGCTGCAACATTCCTTTTACGATAACATCGGCGCGTTTACCGTGATAAGCAATCTTTTCATTATTTTGGAAAATATCATTCAGGATTTCGTCCTGTTCTTTACTCTTTAATTTCGCTTCGTCTGAGGTGAGATGACTTTTTAATTCTTCAATCAGCTCATTGTTTACCTCGGAAAAATTATTCACGAAATTCAGTGGGTTTTGGATCTCGTGTGCAATGCCGGCCGTCAGTTCTCCCAGCGAAGCCATTTTTTCCGATTGGATAAGTTGTGCCTGCGTAGACTTTAAATGTGCAAGCGTCTGTTCAATGATCGCATTTTTATTCTGTAGAAGTTGTTTTGCTTTCTTTTCCGTTCGGCTATTTCGATAGAAGAATACAGCGATCAGCAGTAAAGCTAACAGTCCAACGATCAATGCATATTGTCTTAATTGATTTTGATAGGCTGTTTTTTCCGCCTCTTGTTCTTTCTGCCGCTGTTCCTCATGAGTTGCTAATACCTGCACTGCCTCGATATTTCCCGAACCAAAAATGCTATCCTTATATGCATCTGCGACCTTAAGATAATCCAGGGATAGCTTTGTGTCTTTTGCCTCAAATAATTGAGATAATAGCGTGGCCGTTTCCAATATTGTCTTTTTTTGATTAATCAATTTCGCCTCTTCCAGACCTCGCTTTGCATAATATACTGCAGAATCATCTTGAATGGCATCTTTATAAAACGTTGCGAGTTTATTATATGCATCAGCTGCCGCTCTGAGTTCGTTGTTCTTAAGCGCGATCTGCAGGCTTTTTTGATAGTAATTCAAACTCTCTTCGAGCTTACCTGATTTCATCTTAATATCCCCAATAGTTAGATACACCAGCGGCTCTTCGTGATTATATTTCGCAAACGTTCTAATAGCCTTTTCTTCGTAAACATTTGCGGAATCCAGTTGCTTTAACCCGGCAAATACAACGCCCATGTCATAATACGAATAGCCCAGCCCTTCGTAGTTTAAGGTATTTTCGGTGATTAGAATACTCTTTCTCAGGTAGTCTATGGTTCTGGAAAAATCATTCAATACGATGTAGGTTTCCGCGATGCCATCCAATGCAGGCCCGGTCAAATTTTCCAAATTATGTTCCCGGCCGAGCCGCAATGATTTAAAGCCCAGCTCCAGTGATTTTGGCAGATTACCTCGTTGCTCCGTTACTATACACATAAGTCCAAGCGCGAGAATTTGTCCGGGTACGTAGCCAATTTTCACAGCTTCTTCCATTGCCCGGTTTCCATATAAGAGAGAATAATCCGTATTTCCCAAACGATATGCGAGACATAATGCTAACTGGGCCTTGATCCTGGAAGTATCGTCTTTGGCGTTTGCCAACCGGTATTGGAGGCTGTCAGTCGTATCTCTTGTTTGGGCAAAGAGTCCATTGCAAGCGATGCAAAACAAAAAAATGAAACCAAATATTCTTTTCATATCCACGTCAAGCTGGTAGTTGAATAATAAATTTCGTTCCTTCTTTCCTGTCCTCCGGGTCAGCATAGCTTTCCACCAATATTTTACCTTCGTGCGCGTTTACAATATCATACGCAAGACTTAGACCCAATCCGGTTCCTTGCCCTGTTGGTTTGGTAGTAAAAAATGGTTGAAATATTTTATCTATAATATTTTTGGGAATACCACCC
>DASXOT010000509.1:0-4615 GCA_036494065.1 Chitinophagaceae bacterium | reverse complement strand
TTGCATTTTCAAGAGGTTTATCCCAATTTGCTGGCCAGCGGCGAATGCTATCGGAAGGCATATCATAATGACCGCGGGTGTTGATAGAAGATATTGTTTCCGTAGCAATGAACTTTTTACCGGGAAATTTTTTTGGAAAATTCTTATACTCATTCTGATTATAATTGAACCCAACAAGGTCAAGTGCTCCGGACCTATAAATTTCATTAACCGGCGACGGATCATTTAGAGCGGATGTGATGGGCCGGGTAGTGTCAAGACCATGAATAATTTTGGCCAGATCTCTCGCAATTTGCCGCCCTGATGTATCCTCTCCATGATCACCTCCCCATTGTTCCATTATTTCATTCCCAATGCTCCAGATAAACACAGATGGATGATTACGGTCTCTCAAGACCTGGTCACGCAAGTCGATCTTGTACCAGTTATCCCAATATAAATGATAGTCATAAGGATTTTTTTCCTTCTTCCACATATCAAACGCTTCATCCATGACCACAAAACCCATTTTGTCAGCAAGGTCCAGCAATTCGGGTGCCGGTGGATTATGCGAAGTGCGAATGCCGTTAATACCCATGCCCTTCAACATCTGAAGTTGTCTTTGCAATGCCCTTGTGTTCACAGCCGTTCCGAGGCAACCCAGATCATGGTGATCGCAGATCCCGATTATTTTTAAAGGTTTGCCATTTAGAAAAAAACCTTTGTCAACATCAAACCTAAAATAACGGATGCCAAATGGTGTTGTGTATTCGTCAACTGTTTTTCCATTATCTATAATCTCCGTTTTTGCAGTATAGAGGTAGGGATCATCTATCGCCCAAAGATGTGGCGTTGTGATCTCCGTCTGTTGCGACACTTCTGAAATCTCCACCGACTTAGCGTTTAGCGATGAAGATGCCGCTATTATTTTTTTATTATCAGCATCGAAGATTGTTGTTTTGACAACAATACTTTTATCCGTCGTCGTGGTATTGTTTAAGCGAATGAGGATGGCAACTTTCGCTAAATGGTTATCAATTTGTGGGGTCGTAATATAAGTCCCCCAATGCTCAACAAAAACAGACCCCGCAGTGACGAGCCACACGTTCCTGTAAATACCCGAACCGCTGTACCAGCGTGAATTTGGCTGCTGTGAATTGTTTACTCTAACAGCTATCACATTTTTTTCATTGCCAAACTTCAACAGCGGCGTAAGATCATATCGAAAAGAAATATAACCATTGGGGCGATTACCAAGCAAACGACCATTCAACCAAACCTCACTATTCATGTAAACCCCATCAAAGTCGATAAAGAAATTTTTCCCCTTTAATGAGGCAGGCAATGTGAACGTCTTACGATACCAACCAATGCCGCCGCGCAATGCACCGCCACCGGTACCAGTGGGGCTTGTTGAATCAAATGGCAACTCGATGCTCCAATCATGAGGAAGATCCAGGACCCGCCATTTGCTATCATTAAACGATGGAGACGATGCAGTAGTGTCGTCACCCAGGAAGAATTTCCAGCCTTCGTCAAATGAAGTCCTTCGTTCAACCCCCGTTTGTCCGTTGAGCTGCGTCGACATCAATATTAACATAACCATTGACGACACCAGTAAAATAGTCTTACTGGGCGGAACACATGTTTGTTTTTCTCTCATACAGTCTATTTAAAAAATAATTCCTTACCTGACCCAAAAGAAAAGTCCAGTCGCGTTCAAAAATATGGCAAAGAATATGAGGATGAAGAGAATTGGTAAAAAAACATCACAACTGAATAAATCTTTAGGTCATCAACGCTTATCCGCTCCTTGCTTTGTTTTGTAAAAACAATTTGCAAAAAAAAGACTGCTGAAAGCCAGCAGTCTTTTATGATCCAGGTTACAAGATTCGCGGTGAAGCCGTTATGATACAAACAATTTTCTATCGATTGATTTGATATCAACGTCATCGTAATAAGGCTTTGCCCACACATTGTCCTTCCTCAGAATAATAGCATCATCGCTGGTAAATTTCAGCGCACGAAAATGAAAATGATCTACCAGGCGAAGTGCTTCGATAGCGAAAACAGTCGTAATAGCCGGGTCGGTAATACAAATGAGATTATCGCCATTATTTTCCTCGCCGCCGAGTGCAAGATTAGAAGAGCCAAAATAGACTTTGCCATTGGCTGTGTTAAAATCGACCACTACAAATTTGTGATGAATTTTATGCGCCTGGAAAGTGTCCTCGCGGTTAAATGGTGGTGGCAATATAGTAGTAATGGCCTGGGCATTTACGAGTATGCCATTGCGCCGGCCAGGTCTGTAAAGTTCGATTTCATTTTTTTCAATTGCATCTGTGACACCATAGCTAAATATATTGGTGTCATTTTTTATTTCCTTTAGAGCAGGCATCACGTTGCCGCCTGCGCCGGAGATTTGCATAACAGAAAATAAAACGGAGTGTTTGGCATTTTTGATTTCTGTAGCCAAGTCATCGAGCACTTTGGCAGCATACGCAGGTTGATGAGGAGAAAAAGTAATGGAATATTTTGTTTGTCCAACTTTACCGCTAAAAGGTTTTGAGGCCGAATCAGAAGTTTTGAATCCTTTCATTCCCGCATCAGTCCAAACGGCATTGAAAATTTTGGAATACTCAGCCGCAATTTCGCTATTGTCAAAAATGGCAACATGATTGGCATTAACACATATCCCGGTAATTGAAAAATTGGTGGACCCCGTCAACACTTTATAAGGATTCTTCCACTGCTTCGAAAAAATTATTTGTTTATTATGCTGGTAACGTGTGAAGTGATGGCGTATAATATCCGCATTGCCCGTTTTTGCTTTATTGAACATTTCAAAAAAAGAAGTTTCCGGTGCATCTGGCAAACCATGACCTTCTTCTTTTTCTTTTCCTGTTTTTTTATCTTTTGATTTCGCGATATAGTCATCAGAAATGATCTTTATCCTTCCTTCTTTGGCAAGTTGCAGGCAGATCTTAGCGATAACCGGTTCATTAAAATCGTAAGTAAACATTTCCAGCGTAATGTTCGTATCATTCAATGCCTCATGCAATACGTCGAGTATTTTTTGCCTGGCTGTAAACCCAAGGTACTCGTATAACTGCTCGTAAGTATAGCTCTGGCCATTATTGGTAGTGAAATGCTGATTGGTATCGAACAACCAATCGCCTGTAGGTATAATATCGGCATCCGATCCAAAACGGTACTTGTATGCTTGCGAATTCACATAAGAACGTGTAAAGGCAAACTCGAGCAATTCATGTTTGAATTCCCCCACCGGAATGGTTACGTCCACGGTTAATGAAGTATCTAAAGCTTTTATCGAGTCGCCTGCTTTATCGTAATAGCGGGGTGTAACAAAATAGATGTAATCGCCATACTCTGTTTGATTAAGTGTTTGATGAACCGACCCCGGCACGTGAAGCCATCGGAATTTTTGGATGGGCGCCTCGTCGGAGCCCACCAGCTTATCATCTCCTTTGAAGTTGATCATGTTTGGAATAAAAAAGGTTTTACCGGAAGGAGTCTGGTATTGAATACTAAATCCGACAAAGTCCTCTGTATTTAAATCGCTATCCAGGTCAAAAGCAAGCAGGGTCATGTGATCGCCCTGGTAGGCTTTGACGGTTACACCCTTTTTGGTTTTTTTGTTAACGTGCGGGGACGCCGATTGAACGGCAGTAGTTGTATGTGACATATATTGGTTTTTAGTTAATACTCGTTATGTTCTTTGGCCTGGTATGATCGCCCGGTGTGTTTATTTATATCATTCAGAGGGGTGGTAAAAAGAAGAATGGAAAGGTAGAAACTTATTTAAGACCCGCCACAGGTATTTAAGCTGTAATTTTTACAGTGTATCCACAGCCATTTGTTGAGTGAAGCACGGTCATTAACATTCCTGACAGATATGATTTCCGATTTTCATTACGACCTTTGCGAAGAATGAACACTGACAAAAAAGACTATGACGCGATTGTAGTTGGCTCGGGACCCAATGGTTTGGCAGCGGCCATTACGTTGCAACAAGCTGGGATATCTGTGCTGCTGATAGAAGCGAAAGAAACTATTGGTGGCGGATTGCGATCAGCTCCGCTTACTTTGCCGTTTTTTATTCATGATGTTTGTTCGGCTGTGCATTCATTGGCAGTTAATTCACCTTTTCTCAAAACCCTTCCCCTGGAAAAACATGGATTAAACTTTATTTACCCTCCAGTAGCCGCAGCTCATCCATTTGACAACGGAACGGCAGCAGTATTATATCCTTCATTAAAACAAACTGCGCAGGAATTGGGTGAAGATGACAAAGCGTATCGACAACTTATGGTGCCTACTGTAAATAATTGGTCGCGTATCGACCAGGATATTCTTGGACCTCTGCATTTTCCCAAACATCCTTTTAAAACCATTGGTTTTGGATTAAAGGCGTTTAGATCTGCTGCACATTTAGCAAAGCGATTCCATTCAAAAGAAGCGAAGGGTTTATGGGCAGGAATGGCCGCCCATTCCATGTTGCCCTTTTCCAAAGCAACTTCATCTGCCGCTGCATTGGTGCTGATGGCTGAAGCACATGTGAAAGGCTGGCCCATCGTGCAGGGAGGCTCAGGTGTTTTGGCCGATGCAATGGCAT
>DASXOT010000508.1:0-4655 GCA_036494065.1 Chitinophagaceae bacterium | reverse complement strand
TGGAAAGTTTATTATACCTCCAATAAAATAATTATTTACATTCTAAAAGGGATTGGATTTATCACACTAATTGTTCTTGCTATTATTTACCGGGGCAAAGATGGTCAGCCTATTGGCCCGCGTTGGTGGGGCATCCTGGGTTTGATCGGATGGGCTTATTTCTTCTCCTGTATCTTTTATCAAATATTCAGGGGCAATAAGTACTTGTTGATGGCAATGATTGGGATTTGCCTCACCCTTTATTCGATTGGCAAATTACCCATCGCTCAGCATTCTCAATGGATGCACCATATCAATGATTTGGATCGAAATACAGCGCATACTTCGATTGTACTGGCTGGCGTAGTAGTAACCTTGCTATTTTTTGATACTGGTAAAACTATGCGAGTTGGCACTCGTTTTTTACAGGCAATCGTTTTTGCTTTTTTGCTATTTATTGCCGGGTATTTTTTACGACCGGTTTTTAAAATATCCAAAGTTTACGCTACGCCCACCTGGTGTTTGTATAGTGCCGCTATCTGTACCGTCCTGTTCGCTTTTCTTTATTGGCTTGTTGACAGGCAGAAAATTCAACGGTGGACTATATTTTTTAAACCTGCGGCTTGCAATCCATTGCTTACTTACATTATTCCGGACATTATCTATTACATCACGGCCCTTGCCAGCATCAGTTTATTCCCGTATCATCTGCGGTATGGGTGGCCCGGCACTTTATGGTCGGCTTTCTTTGCCGTGGCCGTAATGGGCATTGTGATTTTACTGAACAAAATGAAAGTGAAACTGCAGTTGTAATGCTCCGGGCATTTCTTATCGGGGAATTTCGAGTTGGAATTCTATAAATACTGTTTTATGAAACAATCATCGCGTCGTCAATTTTTGCAAAATTCGGCGATCGGTTTAGGTATACTCACCCTGCCGCAAGGTTTTCGGTCTTCTGCAACTAAGCCATTTAAAAAAATGAAGATCGTTTGTGTGGGTGGTCATCCTGATGATCCCGAAAGTGGCTGTGGTGGCACACTTGCCAGGTTTGCTGCATTAGGGCATGATGTAGTTATTATTTACCTGACCCGCGGTGAAGCGGGCATCGAAGGGAAATCCCATGATGAAGCTGCCGCGACGAGGAGCAATGAAGCTATTGCTGCATGTAAAATACTAAATGTAAAACCCGTTTTTGCGGGACAAATAGACGGAGATACGGTTATAAACAATGATTGGGTTAAAAAATTGCAGGAGTTGATAGGGATTGAAAAGCCCGATATCGTTTTTACTCACTGGCCAATTGATTCACACAAGGATCATCAATGTGCAAGTTTGCTTACTATTCAAACATGGATACGATCGTCTCAAAAATTTGAACTTTATTTTTTTGAAGTTTGTGCCGGCGAGCAAACCATGACTTTTCGACCTACTGACTACGTGGACATAACCCAGGCGCAGGAGCAAAAAAGAAAAGCAGTTTTTTGCCATGTAAGCCAGGATCCCGATGGTATTTATGCTTGCGGACATGCTTCGATGGAGGATTTTCGCGGAAGAGAGTTAGGTGTGAAAGCCGCAGAAAGCTTTGTCCATATGACGGGGATGCATAATGGAGACATTTTTTCTGCATTATAAGATCTTGGTGAGAATTGGGGAATTTTGAAATTGAATGCAAATTTTCCAATTTCCCAATTCCAAAATTATTCCGTTGAGTTCTGTTACCTCCTCTTATAATACCTTTGACTGGTAAAAATTCTATTGATTAAACTACGACTATGAAGAAGATTCTTACCACTATGTTATTGCTAAGCGCGATATATACTCAAGCCCAGGATAAAACCGTAACTGATTTAAAGACCGAATCCGAAAAAAAGATTGCCAAAGATCCGAATGACACCATACCGAAAATTTGGAAAAAGGGTGGCTTGATAAACCTGAACCTTTCTCAAACTTCATTAAGTAACTGGGCAGCGGGAGGGGATCAGTTCTCGCTATCTCTTAATGCAATGGTGAATCTTTTTGCGTTTTACAAAAAGGATAAATCCAGTTGGGACAACACCTTTGACTTCGAAACTGGTTATTTGAGAACAACCAGCCTGGGAGGCGGGAAGAATGACGACAAAGTAGATATTCTTTCCAAATATGATTACTCAATCGGTTCGAATTGGAACGTGGGAGCACTTTTCAATTTTCGCTCACAGCTATTTAAGGGATACACTTACGACAATAATCAGAAAAGATTTTCTTCGGATCTTTTGTCACCTGCTTATTTTACATTAAGTGCCGGGTTTGACTATAAACCTGATGAGCATTTTTCCGTTTTTATATCACCCGTTACGGCCCGATTGACTGTGGTAAAAAACGACAGCATATCTTTAAAAGGTTTGTATGGCGTTGATTCGGGCGAGCATCATAAGTTTGAATTCGGAGCATTTCTTTCTGCCATTTATATCAAGGATCTGAATAAGATAATTTCTTATAACGGAAGACTAGACCTTTTCTCCAATTACGCACACAACCCGCAGAATATAGATGTTCTTATGTCGAATGTTTTTGCAGCGAAACTTTCAAAATGGCTAACAGCAACATGGAGCCTGGATCTTGTTTATGACGATGATGTGAAGTTGTTTGGCCCAAATGGCCATTCACCTGCCTTACAGGTAAAATCGTTGGTGGGGTTGGGAATTTTGCTAAAGCTTTAACGGACGCCGCATTTATTATTGTTTTATAAAGGGACAAGTTTATTCGGATCATCGGGAAACTGGAAAAAATGGGAAAACGAATACTTCGCTGATCCTGGATAAAACACCATGTTGTGGGTCGTTAAAAAAGAAACTAATGAGCGGAGATACGTTAATGTTTATAGACTCTCTTAAACATCCTTTAAAATTCAGGATGTTTTTACTTTCAAAATTGCCAAGTGCCTTTTTTGCCGGATTGCGTATCAAAGATGTTAGTGAAAACAGTTGCTCAGTTTCGGTTCCCTACAAATGGTTTACAAAAAACCCATTTCATTCTACGTACTTTGCCTGCCTGGCTATGGCGGCGGAAATGAGCACAGGCACTTTGTGTGTTATACACCTGCATAAAAAGAAATTGCCTGTATCCATGCTGGTGACAAGGTTGGAGTCGGAATTCCATAAAAAGGCAACCGGCGTGACGAATTTTATTTGCGAAGATGGAATGCTCATTAAGGAGGCCATCGACAAAGCAATGGAAAACGAGGAAGCATATATCGTACGGGCAAAATCTGTTGGAATGGATAAAGGAGGAATAGTGATCGCGGAGTTTTATATTACATGGTCTTTCAAGGCAAAAAGGACTAAATTGAAAAATTCATTATAAACATTTAAAAGATTTCCTGGATGGGATATAATAGTTTCATCCTTAGGAGGCGGAGACAATATGAAAATCGCATTTCACGGAGCAGCAAGAACGGTAACCGGTTCTAAGCATTTAGTTACGTTAAAGAATGGGAAGAAAATTTTACTGGACTGCGGAATGTTCCAGGGGATGGGTCCCGAAACCGATACACTAAATCGAGAGTTCGGCTTTGATGCTTCGGGCGTGGATGTAATGATCTTGTCGCATGCCCACATAGATCATTGCGGCCTTATTCCTAAGCTGGTAAAAGAAGGGTTTAGCGGAAAGATATTCTGCACTCCGGCAACCAATGAACTTTCAAAAGTTCTTTTGCTCGATTCTGCGGAAATACAGGAAGACGATGTAAAGTTTGAAAATAAGAAAAGGGCGGCAAGCGGGCAATCTTACCTGCGTCCTTTATATACACAAGATGACGCGCAAAAATCATTTGATCATTTTGTGTCTGTCGAATACGGCGGATGGTTTGACGTGATTGATGGAGTGCAGGCTATGTACACGGATGCTGGTCATATCATTGGAAGCGCTTGTGTGCACTTAAAAATTAATGAAGATGGCAAAGAACGCCGTTTGACTTTCAGTGGTGATGTGGGTCGCTACCGGGATGTGATCTTGAAATCTCCCGAGGAATTTTCGCAAGCGGAGTATATCCTGATTGAATCGACCTATGGCAATAGTTTGCACGACCAGATATTCACCACTCCCGACATGATCTTACAGTGGATCGAAAAGACTTGCCTGCAAAAGAAGGGAAAACTGATCATGCCGGCATTTAGCGTGGGAAGAACACAGGAAATATTGTACACGTTAAATCAACTGGAATTTGAAAATCGCCTGCCTGATCTTGATTATTTTTTAGACAGTCCTTTAAGTATCGAAGCCACAGACATCGTAAAAAAATACCCGCAATATTTCAACAAGACCATCCAGAAAGTTTTAGAAACGGATAGCGATCCCTTTCAGTTTAAAGGACTGAAGTATGTAAAGACAGTCGACCAGTCAAAGCTGTTGAATTTCCGGAATGACCCTTGTGTGATCATCTCGGCCAGCGGCATGGCAGATGCGGGACGGGTAAAACACCATATCAGCAATAATATCGAGAATAGCCGCAACTCCATTCTATTGACTGGTTACTGTGAACCCAACTCATTAGGAGGCAGATTGATAGCTGGAGCAAAAGAAGTGGGCATATTTGGTGTTCGTCACGAAGTGCATGCGGAAGTGGGTGCTATTCGGAGCATGAGCGCGCATGGTGACTACGAAGACCTAAGCCAGTGGCTCGCTTGCCAGGATCCAAG
>DASXOT010000507.1:0-2584 GCA_036494065.1 Chitinophagaceae bacterium | reverse complement strand
ACTAATTCTTAAGATACCTCTCCTTTACAACCTTTACATGATGAAGCACATGGCCTACCAAGATATAGCCAAAACCCAGGACATAATTTACGCTGTTATTTGAGGAACCGGATGCATTCAATTGTTCTTCATCGAACGAAGCATATAGCAATTCCGAAGACTTGCGGACGGCTTTAAATTCTTCTAAAACATCATTCCATGACCGCTTGTCAGCCCTGGCATTTGCCGCGAAAAGGTTTTCATCAAAGCCGGGCAAAGGGGTGGGGTCTTTCCTCGCAAAGCGAAGTGCCCGGTAAGCAAAAACTCTTTCAGCATCTATCATATGTTGCAAAATTTCCTTGATGGTCCATTTTCCTTCCGCGTAAGCATAGTCTATTTTATTGACAGGAAGAGTTTGAAAAAAATCAATCACAATGGGTGTTTGATTTCTAAAGGCGCTCATTAAATCATTTTCCGGAACCTGGTTAATATAGTTATGATAAAACTCAGGAACGCGGGTTAAGTCTGGTCTGGGCATAAGAGATTAATTTAAAATGCAAAATTAAAAATTCAAAAATAAGCGAACCTAATGCGATTTTCAACACAATAGGCACAATAGAAACGGAGTTACACATAGGGATCTTGAAAAATTAAAAAGTCAAAAGTCAAAAAGATTGAAGAGTATACTAAGTGCGGTCGTTTTTGCATTTTTAATTTTTCAACTCCATCTCAAATAATCTAAATATTCTCTTGTATTCATCAGTCCAGCTGCTGGGTTCTACAAATCCGTGGTCTTCCATTGGGTAGGGTGCAATTTCCCAATTATCTTTTCCTAATTCAATTAATCGTTGCGTCAGTTTCACCGCATCCTGGAAGTGGACATTCTCATCGACCATACCATGACAAATCAGTAAATGTGATTTGAGTCCTGCCGCAAAGTATATCGGAGAACTCCTGTGGTAAGCAAGGCTATCATTATATGGCTCATTTAAGATGGCGCTCGTGTAACCGTGATTGTAATTAGCCCAATCAGTAACCGGCCGCAATGCTGCGCCCGCCGCAAATACGTCGGGCGTTGTGAATAACGCCATTAGTGTAAGAAAACCTCCATAAGAACCTCCATAAAGACCTATGCGTTTTGGATCAACTCCATATTGTTTTACCAGATAGTTTGCCCCATCCACATTATCGTCAAGATCTTTGCCGCCCATGTGACGGTAAATCGCCGTTCTCCAATCCCTGCCATAGCCGGCGCTGGCGCGGTAGTCAATATCGAGTACATAGTAACCATTGTCGGCGAGTAAATTGTTGAACATGTATTCTCTGAAATAATAGCTCCACCATTTGTGTGCATTCTGCAGGTAACCCGCGCCATGAACGAAAAGTACAGCGGGCTTGCTGGCTGCAGGTGCAGAAGGCTTGTAAAGGCGTGCATACACCTGTGCCCCGTCCCTTGCAGTAAATGTAATTATCTCCGGATCGCGCCACGGATACGATTTAAACTCTTCACTCATCGCTTTCGTGGTGACCTGTTCTATTTTGCCTCCGGGATTATTTTCCTGCAAATAAAGTTCCCAGGGTTTATTGGAGTAGGAGTAAAGAATAGCAATATATTTTTCATCCGGTGACACCGTTACCTGGTTGGCACCTGTCATAGTCGTAATGCGTTTGGCTTTACCGCCAGTAGCGGATAGCCGATAAAATTGTTGCTCGCCCGGGTTGACTTCGTTTGTGGTAATGTAAAAATATTTTTTATCGGTTGAAAGCTCCGCTTGCTGCACTTCATATTTTCCTGACGTGAGCGCTTTCTTCTCATTTGTTTGCACATTTACCGTGTATAAATGCGAATAGCCCGTAACCTCGGACTGATACCAAAATATCTTTTCATTGACCCATCCGGTATTTAAACCACTGAATATGCCAGTACCGGGACCACCGATCCACGCTTCATCCCGTTGCCGGTCTATTAGTTTTAATTTACCAGAAGAAGTATCCAGCATCATCAGCCACCGATCTTTGTTATCGTGTGAACGTACTTCCAGCATTGCATGACTGCCTTTTGGAGACCACAAAATATTCCAGATGGTGACTGATCGCAGCGGAGGATGTGCGATTATATTTTCAAACTTTTTAGGATAGTCTTTCACGTAATCTGGCGGATCGCGAATGCCCGACAGTGAATCAGTCTTTAATTCAAACACCGTATCCTTTTCCCGATCATAAATAAAGAACTCGGAAATTGTTTGAGGTGATCCTACCTTGGTGCGGCCGGAGATGTCCGCGGAATAACCTGATTCGGTGATATAATTGGGAACAATGGTTGACCTCGCATCTGTTGATGGTTTTATTAAACGATAGCTTATAAATCTTCCATCGGGGCTGATTGTTAATTCCTGCAGACCTCTGCCGCTGATATTTATTTCTCTCAACTCTTTTTGCGGGAAACTTTTGTTATAGGCTTCCCGTGCATCTCTTTTTGCCTTGCGTTCCCTTAGAACCTGCAGATATTGCAACTGGTCATTTTTTAACCAGTCCGCCTGGGCTGAGTCCGAAGCAACATCTCTATTTCCACGTAAACCGTTGCGGGAAGATTGTGCACGTTGTT
>DASXOT010000506.1:0-6862 GCA_036494065.1 Chitinophagaceae bacterium | reverse complement strand
AGCATTCCTGAAATGTTGAGTCTTGCCCCGAAGATTAAAGATTTCTGTATAAATAATGTACGCTCCGATTGTAAGCTTGTTTCCTTTTTCATCAAGACCATCCCATTTCCATTGACCTGCTAATCCAAGTATTTCATTTCTTGCCAGGTAACGGACAGGTCTTCCTTCGGCGTTGAAAATTGTAACATTAGCGATATAGCCTTGTTCACTTACCTTATATAAAACACTCGTGACATCGTCATGTCCGTCATTATCCGGGCTGAATATTTTTGGGTGGATTCCAATCGTGGCATTGATGGCCTGCGTTTGTTTGAATTGTGAATTTTGATAACCCGGAGTTCCATATCCGGCGGTAGCCGCAGCACTATGCCAGTTTGATTCATCCTGTGACGCACCGCCAGGATCGATCCTTTCCAAGGCTACCCCCGCGGGGTCGTCAATTAGTTTAAACTGCCAGTCTTTAAAATAGTTTACTTCATCAACAATTTCTCCCTGACCGTTCAATAATATCACATTTCCTTCATCGTCCGGATAAGATGGCAGGGAGGTCATTTCAATCACCGCTTCGGGATTTTTTATAAGGTAATTCATAGCCAGGCTAGCCGAATTTTCAGTAACTACAATATAATCTCCGGGAAAAATATAAAACGGAGTAGGAAATATCTGTTCAATAGAGGCGATATCGCCGTTACTATTTCGATTGGCGCAAAATAATCGTGAGGCATCCAATATCTTGTTGCTCCTATTATAAAACTCTACATAGTCAAAATCATTTGGTTTGGGATTGAAAAGTATTTCATTGATAACAATATCAGATTGCAAGGCCTCAGCCGGCAATCCCACCCTCGCCATATTATTAGCCCCGATAGCATTGTTATGGCAATCAACGATATTGTTCGCTGTTAGCACATAAACGATGTTGGGCGCCAATGGCGTCCCCAGTTTTAATTGTGTTGTGTTAAATAGTGGCGGCAGTAATGTAGCGCTTAAAATGAGCAGGTTTCCGCTGAGGCTATAATTATTACTAGTTGAACCTTCGAGACTGTCAATCGCCTTATCAAACACTGCTACAATAGTCATACTATCTATTAAAAAAGTATATTTTAATCCCGGGGCTTTTTCATCAGTAATGATGGCATCGACGGAATTTCTTATTCCTGGTGTGCCACCGGTCGGAGCAATGCTTGCTTTCCAATTGCTGCTGCCCCCGCAGGGGTTTTTGGTATCAATCATTTCCAATGTCCAGCCTCCTTCTTTTTTCAATTCATTTTGATACCACAGGTTTGAATAGTCTACTGCGTCGATAACATTTCCATTTTCATCACTGAGAATAAGCAAGTCGCCATCATTATCAAGGGATGGAAATTTGGCAACGGAAATTGTGTTGCCAAATGCTGACATAGTTGGCGCTGCATTGGACGAGCATACTAATAAAAAGCTGTCCGGTTGCAGCGTAAAATCTGGGAATGAACCAGTTTGCGCGGACGCATTCGCAAGATGCCAACCACCCAGATTAAGCGGTAATGTGCTTATGTTCTTTAATTCAATCCATTCATTGCCCGGAAGACCTACCTGCGGGGCTGGATCAGCCATGATTTCATCAATAACGATGGAATAACGTGTTTGCGAAAAGGTAAACAAGGGTATCAAAAAAATGGCCGTCAACAGTCGCTTCGGTTTCATTCGGACAAGGTAATTGAAGCCTTAAATCAAAATATGGGGTATTCATCAAAAAAACGTGGTGAAATTTTGAAAGAATGATTTGTCGCGATACATTTGTTCTTTCTTTATGCAAAAATGTAAACATACAAAGCGCAACAAGAAACATCCCTAAGGAAGGTTTGTAGCGTTATGTGTGTAACCATAAAAGATCGCAGGCCTTCCCAAACGGAAGGCCTAATTTTTTGCAACCATTGAAGACAATTATTATTTGACAATTAAAAAACCTTTTAAAGGAAGAAAGAAAAAATTATGAAAGTTGCTGTTGTAGGTGCCACCGGCTTGGTAGGATCAAAAATGCTGCAGGTATTAGCAGAAAGAAATTTTCCGGTTTCGGAAATAATACCAGTGGCCTCTGAAAAATCAGTAGGCAAAGAAGTAGCATTTAAAGGAACGAAATACAAAGTAATCAGCATGCAGGACGCCATCGCCGCAAAACCACAGGTTGCCATTTTTTCGGCAGGAGGCGGCACATCGCTGGAATGGGCTCCGAAATTTGCAGAAGCAGGTATCACGGTTATAGACAATTCATCAGCGTGGAGAATGGATACCAGCAAAAAATTGATCGTGCCTGAGATCAATGCCGACGTGCTCACCAAAGCGGATAAAATTATCGCCAATCCTAATTGCTCGACGATCCAAATGGTAGTTGCACTCAATCCCCTACACAAAAAATATAAGATCAGTAGAATTGTTGTCAGCACTTATCAAAGTGTAACTGGCACTGGCAAGAAAGCAGTAGACCAGCTGAGAGGTGAAAGGGAAAAGGAAGTAAAAGGAGTAAACGGAGAGTATACCATGGCCTATAAATATCCTATCGATCTTAACGCCATTCCGCAGATTGATGTGTTTTTAGAAAATGGCTATACCAGGGAAGAAATGAAAATGGTAAATGAAACCAGAAAGATCATGAGAGATGATACCATTCGTGTGACTGCAACTACTGTTCGCATTCCCGTGGTGGGCGGCCATAGCGAGAGTGTAAATGTGGAGTTTGAGAATGAATTTGACATGGAAGAGGTAAAGACTTTATTGTGCAAAGCTCCGGGAGTCGTGTTAGTAGATGATCCGCTGACTCAAAAATATCCTATGCCGATGGATGCTCACGAAAAAGACGAGGTTTTCGTAGGGAGGTTAAGAAGGGATGAAACACAATCAAAAACACTAAACATCTGGATCGTTTCTGATAATTTAAGAAAAGGTGCCGCAACTAACGCAGTGCAAATAGCGGAATATCTGGTGGCGAAGGGGCTGTTGTGAATGGTGAATTAGCAATTGTGAATCGTAAATAGTTGTAGTTCGTGGGTAAGTTGCCTTTTTAATTATTAATATTATTGTTACTACTTTTCTCTTTCGCTTCTTTTCTTTTTTTATACTTGTACTGCTTCATTTTGATTCGATTGGCTGCTTGAAGGTTTTTAACATTGTTGTTAAGTCAAAAGACATCACCATTCACAATTCACCACTCACAACATCCCGGAAAGTTTTTTAAATGTCTCGTAAGGGCCTTTATCTGCGATAGAATTAACCAGCCACGCCGGCAGGCTGCCACCTGGATCGATGTCAATTGTATAAACAATGCTGATCGTTTTTTGGGTTGGCATCGTGACATACCAATTAGCAGCAAAATAAATTACTCTCACTTTCCCATCCTTTTCAGGCATCAGTCCATTCTCATTAATGGATGTGATCCTTATAAATCGCTGAAGACTGTCCTTTATTATTTTCAAATGTATTACCAAATCCCTGTTTGACATTGGCCATGGAATGAATGTTTCTGTATAATAGTAAAAATCAAGCGGCGATATTTTTTTAACGATATAGGAACTTTTTGTACTGTAAACCCAATTGTTGAAATGGCCTACATCAGTAAGAACCGAAATAAGTTTATCAAAAGTTCCCTGCAGGGTGCATTCAACCTTGATGCTTTTAAATTTTGATTTGGGATTTTCAGAAAGATATACGCGAATGCCCTCTTTATCACGGCTTAATTTCCAATTGGGCTGACAAGATGTTTTGGAAAAAGCAAAAGAGAAAATTGTTATGTATGTTACTCTTACAATCAAATTCATAAACCCTATTTTCACGTGATGCCCTCATATAAAACGATTGAAAATAAGATTTATTGACAAGAACTAAACCCGAATTGGATAACGCAGTTGATAAGAAGGTCCGTAATTAAATAAGGCCGATAGAAATCGGCCTACTATTAAAATCCAATATCCTATGAAAAACCAAGATTGTATTCAGCAAATAATAGACCACAGCAATTTTAAACGGGAGTCGACAACGCCTAAAGACCATAGGTTGATTTTTGTGGAAATAATTGCTCAAAAGGGATTACCAACAGACTTGAAAAATCCTCACTTACCTTTTAAAAGTAACCTTTGGAATCTCTCCAACTCTGCCAATTCCGAGCTGGAAAGGGGCTCATTATTCTGATATTTTGACTGGAGGAAAATAACCCGTTTGTGACCCGGGTATTTTTCAAGAATGGACGAGATCGCCCGTCCGGTATTTTCATCTCTTGTATACAAAGGCTTCGAAGAGGGGGGTATTGATTTAAACCGGTTTGGTTTTTTTAATATCTCAGCTTCGAGCGTCGCCAACCATTTAACTGGAATTGTCTTAACCTTTACGGCTTTCTTGTATAATCCTTCCAACTGTTTTTTACTCAAACCACCGCGCTCCTGGTATTGAAGTGACAGGCTTTTGATAAATTCGGAATCAGGATATGCAATCACCGACGATTGCAAAACATTATTAATAATATCAACATCCGGTTTTTTTCTGTTCATCATCGATTCAAAGATAGTTGAGCGGTTAAATATTAATTCTTCTTGCCAGGTCTATCAAATTTCCCAGGGTTTGTGAAGTCCTCACCAGGTTTTTCTTCGTATTTAACAAAGTCGACTCAATGTCCATCGGTTCATTGTTGATCGGTAAAAGCACATCAAAATATTCAGATAATGCCGGGACGCCTGTTTGAATTTTCCCTGCCAGTCCGATGACAAATTTCCTTTTTTCTTTAGCCTTCTTCGCTACACCATAAGGTCCTTTACCATTGAGAGTTTGAATGTCGATGCTGCCCTCGCCGGTAATGACAAGATCTGCTTTTTCCAGGATTTCATCAAAACCTGTAATGGAAAGGAAATAATCGATGCCGTTTACCAACTCTGCATCCAGGAAAGCCCATAGTCCGGCAGCCACGCCACCCGCGGCGCCCCCATGCTGTACTGTGCTCATGTCTTTGCCCGCTTGTTGAAAAACTATTTTACTTAACTGCATCAGGGAGCTTTCCAATTTTTTTACATCAGCGGGATTAGCTCCTTTTTGAGGGCCGAACACATTTGCAGCACCCTGTTTTCCAAGCAAGGTATTGTCAACATCGCAAAGAACAATTATTTTGCAATGATCCAACCTTTTATCGTGGGCTGAGAAGTCAATTGAATTTAATTGAGCCAATGTTCCGGGAACGTGATTCAATTCTTCATTCTTGTTATTCAAGAACCGGAACCCAAGTGCCTGCAATATTCCTACTCCGCCATCAACCGTTGCACTTCCTCCAATGCACAAAATTATTTTGTTAACGCCACTGTTCAATGCATGGATCATTAATTCTCCTGTCCCTAAAGAAGTAGCATCTAATGGATTTAATTCAGTCGACTGTAAAAGACGAAGTCCTGAGGCATTTGCCATTTCAATTACAGCGGTTCTGCCATTATCGATCAATCCAAAAGATGATATTATCTCCCTTCCCAGGGCATCATGAGCTTCAGCCGATATTAATTTACCCTTGCGATGTTGAATCAACAGTTGAGCAGTGCCGTCGCCTCCGTCACCTACAGGAAAGCGATGCAGAACTGCAGAAAGATTGCTTTGTTGCAAACCCTCTGCTATAGCATCGGCTACCTTGTCTGCGGCAAGACTATTTTTAAATGCATTTGGAGCAATGAGAATTTGCATCGATCTACAATATCAACAATGATAGGACATAAACAATCACAAAACTTACGATGCCCATTAAAATTGTAGCTACACTGTACACTTTTAGCATCGTCCGTACATCAAGGCCAGAAAATTTAGAGATCACCCAGAAATAAGCATCATTTGCATGTGAGATCATCATCGATCCGGCGCCCATGGATAATACGGAAAGCAATCTTCCATTGTCCGTATTCAGCCCGAGTACAGATAATAGAGGCAGAACAATTGATGATGCGGTGATAATAGCTACTGTAGACGAGCCTTGTGCAGTTTTTAGGATAAACGTAAGCAGGAAAGGAAAAAAAATGCCCAATGTTTGGAGATTCACGGCATGACTGAATTGTTCACCGATCTTCGAGGCGGCCAGTACAGCCCCAAATGCTCCGCCCGCTCCAATAATAACCAATATTCCTCCCGCTTTCTCTGCTCCTTCCTGCAATAATTTGCTTACCTCTTTCCTTTTCCATTTGCGGCTAACGAAGAAAACTAATACTATACCCACCAATAAGGCAATGGAAGGTTCGCCTAATACAGAAAATATTTTTTTTAACTCGTCCTCATTTTTCTGTAGAGAAAAAATTGAATTGGCTGCAATTAAAACTATGGGCACCACAATGGGTAGAAAAGCTAATAGAGGAGACATTGTTGTTTCAGGATGATCAACATGTTCGTGCATCGGTTCTACAAACGGCAACCTCTTTCCCATATAGCGAGCCCAAAGATGACCTGTTATCATACCCGGTATAGCAACTGCAATCCCAATTAAAATTAATTTTCCAAAATCGGCACCCATGGTAGCTGCTGCTGCAGACGCACCCGGGTGTGGTGGTATTAGACAATGTACCGCGTAAGCTCCCGTGGCCAGCGATGTTGCCATAATAGCAATGGATATGCGCGTACGCTTCGCCAATGATTGATTTAATCCATTAAGGACAATGTAAGCCGAATCACAAAACACGGGCAGACCCACTATAAATCCTGTAAGACTCATGGCGAATGCTCCTTTGCGTTCGCCGGTTTTTTGAATAATAAAATTAGCCAGCGCTTTTGTACAACCTGAGTGCTCCAACAAAATGCCCAGCGTGGTGCCAAGTACAATGATCAACGCCAATGATTGCATGATACGTCCAAATCCTTCCTTAATAGCTGCGAGAAT
>DASXOT010000505.1:0-11576 GCA_036494065.1 Chitinophagaceae bacterium | reverse complement strand
TTTGTTTAACTTAATTTCTGATAGCTTACCATAACCAATCAACTATATGCGTATTAAATTTTTCGCGGCAACTACCCTGGTGGTTGCTGTTTTTTTATCAGCCTGTAATCGCAGTGCTGTAAAACTGGATTATACTAATGCTAAAGGCGAGGTGTCTGTATTGGGAAATCTCGTGTTTCGTTTTAGCAGTTCGCTAATGAAAGACTCCCTACTGAACGAGTGGGATTCGACTGACTACATATCATTTGACCCAATTATCAAGGGTCGGTTTCGGTGGGAAAGCCCGGATGAACTGGTCTTTTCGCCCGCAAAACCCCTTTCGGCTGCAACTTCATACAAGGCTAAACTGAATAGTGAAGTGCTTCGATTTAGCAAATATGGCAAAATCAACAATGCAGATGATATCAATTTTCATACACCGGAACTTTCACTTGACAATGCACAAGTGACGTGGATGGTTGTCGATGAACAAAACCGTGTACCGGTGCCACAATTGGATCTTTATTTTAACTATCGTATCAATCCTGCCGATCTGAAGGATAAATTAACTGTTGAAATAGATGGAAAGAAAATGGATTATGCTATGCAGACCCTTTCAGCGGATAATAAAATTTCCGTTCGCATCAATGGCCTTGGTAAAACCGAAGATAAAAATTACCAGGCAAAAGTGACTATCGATAAAGGCCTCAAGCCTGAGGATGGGACCAATACAACTAAAGATGTTCTTGCCTCAACATTATCCATTCCGTCACCCTATGTGCTTACAATACAAAATATAGAATCCGAACACGATGGTGAAGAAGGCGTTATTACGGTTACTACCAGCCAGCAATTGTCCGCAGAGAACCTTTCATCGTATGTGAAATTTGATCCTTCGGTAAAATACACTACTGAGTTAACCGATAATGGGTTTGTCATTCGAAGTTCTGCGTTTGATGTAGAAAAAAGTTATGCGCTTAGAATTGTCCAGGGGCTGCGCGGGAAAATTGGCGGGATATTGAAAGAAGAATACAATAGCAGTATCGCTTTTGGAGAACTGGAAGCTAATATTGCGTTTACGAACAGTAAGGCTGTTTATTTATCCCGTGAAGGTGGTAAAAACATCGAGGTGAAGGTCACAAATGTTCCTAAAGTAAAAATTGTGATCTCCAAGATTTATGAAAGCAATTTGCTAATCGCTCAGCACTACGGTTATGAACCCCATGAAACAACAAAGAATCCACAAAATGATGGGGAAGGTGAGGGCGGCAATTATAACTACGACTACTTGAGCAGTAGTGATGAAACTACAATGGGCGACGTGATTTATGAAAAAGAGATCGATACCCGTTCGTTGCCCCAAAGCGGCGCAGGAAGGCTTCTGAATTTTTCACAATTCGAAGACAAACTGCCCGATTTCAAAGGTATCTATCATGTGATGATCCGATCGACAAAGGATTATTGGGTTCGTGATTCACGGTTTATTTCTCTTTCTGATATCGGTCTGATCGCCAAACAAGGCGATGATAAGATATTTGTGTTTGCAAATTCATTAAAAACAACCAATGCGGTCGATGGCGTAAACATTTCGCTTTATGCGAACAACAATCAATTGATCGGCACAGGAGCCACCAATGCTGATGGAGTAGCCGAAATCGCATACACCAAAAAAGATTTTAGCGGATTTAAGCCTGGGATGATCATTGCCAAAACGGCTGACGATTTCAATTATCTTCCTTTTGGTAACACGGCTGTCAATACTTCGCGTTTTGATGTAGGTGGAAAAAGAAACAATACTACGGGACTTGATGCATTTATTTATCCGGAAAGGGATATCTACCGGCCCGGAGAAAAAATAAATTTCTCAGTGATCATCCGCGACAGAACCTGGAAGAGTCCGGGAGAAATGCCCGTCAAAATCAAATTCCTTCTCCCTGATGGCAAGGAGTTGAAATCATTCCGGAAAAATCTCAATGAACAGGGCTCTGTGGAAGGAAATATTCCTATCGACGTTTCGGCTATCACAGGTAGCTATTCGCTCGAGGTCTATACCTCCAACGATATTTTGCTCGGGTCAAAAAATTTTATGGTAGAAGAATTTGTTCCAGATAGGATCAAAGTTGCCACCACACTGGATAAGGAGTTTCTGAAACCGGGAGAGTCTACAAAACTCGATATTTCGGCGGTTAATTTCTTTGGACCTCCTGCTGCCGACCGTAATTATGAATGTGAGATACAGGTGAAACAAAAGTATTTCTCTCCGGAGAAATTCAACGAGTACAATTTTGACCTGGCTAATCCGAATGCAACGATTGATAAGCAGGTAAAGGAAGGGAAAACTGATGGAAGAGGAAATGCTTCTGAATCCTTTACCCTCGAAAACATGCTCGCCAATAATGGTTTGCTGCAAGCAAGTTTTTATACAACGGTTTTTGACGAAACAGGAAGACCAGTAAGTCGCGTTTCATCTATTGACCTTGTGACACAGGATGTGTTTCTCGGCGTCAAAGAGGATTGGTTTTATTATTATCCGCTGAACCAGGCTATACAATTTCAGCTGGCTGCGGTTAATAAAGACGGTGTGGGAACAAACGCTACTGCTAAGGTGCAGGTGATAAAACATGAATACCGAACAGTGCTTGCCAAAAGCGGCGATTATTTCAGGTATGAATCGCAAAAAGAAGAAAAGCTGATGATCGAAAGTCAGCAGACAATCAATAGTACAGCCACATACTCTTATACACCACGGTCGCCGGGCGACTATGAAATACGGATATTCAGGCCGGGAGCTAATGCTTATGTGAGCCGCAATTTTTATAGCTACGGAAATTGGAGTTGGGGCATAGATAACAGCTCATTTGAAGTAAATAACGAAGGTCATGTAGACATAGAGCTGGATAAAAAATCTTATCTCAGCGGAGAATCTGTTAAGGCATTGTTCAAAACGCCATTTAGCGGAAAACTGCTCGTAACAACAGAGACGGATCATGTCCTGTCTTATCAATATGTGAACGTAGATAAACGTACAGCCAGCATTGATTTACCGATGACAGGCGAAGATGTTCCCAATGTTTATATCACCGCGACGCTGATTAAACCGCATGATGTTTCCGATATTCCATTGACGGTTGCTCACGGATTTGTCAGCATTAAAGTAGAAGAAAAGAGTCGAAAAATGCCTGTGGAGATTTTGGCGGAGAAAACGGTTCGATCACGCACACATCAAAAAGTAAAGGTCAAAGCAACTCCCGGAAGTTTCGTGACGCTTGCGGCAGTTGATAATGGAGTATTACAAGTCAGTGATTTTAAAACGCCTGATCCATACGATTATTTTTACCAGAAGAAAGCTCTCGAAGTTGATGCTTACGATCTTTATCCCTTGTTGTTTCCTGAAGTGAGAGCAAAACTCAGTAGTACGGGTGGTGATGCCGATCTTGAAATGAAAAAAAGAGTGAATCCCATGCCCGCAAAAAGAATAAAGATATTGAGTTATTGGAGCGGCATTGCAAAAGCAAATGGAGTAGGCGAAGCAAGTTTTGAATTTGACATTCCCCAGTTCAGCGGCGAGGTGCGTTTAATGGCCGTGGCTTATAAAGATCAAAGTTTTGGTTCGGGCGAAAATACCATGACAGTTGCTGATCCCATTGTGATTAGCACCGCACTACCGCGATTTTTAAGTCCGGGTGATACCGTCACAGTGCCTGTTACCGTCAGCAATACGACATCTAAGTCAACGACAGTTTCCGCCAATCTAAAACTAGCGGGGCCGTTGAAGGTCATCGGCAGCAGTAGTCAATCGATGTTATTGAATGGGAAGAGTGAAGGTCGTGCAACTTTCCAGGTGGCTGCCAATCCTGCGATCGCCATTGGGAAAATAACCGTGACGGTTAATGGGCTTGGAGAGAAATTTACCGATGAGACTGAAATATCCGTTCGTCCACCATCTACCTTGCAAAAAACGACAGGCAGTGGATCAATTGCCGGCGGAACTAACCAGTCTGTTAACATTGGTACAAGTGATTTTATCCCCGGTAGCGTAAATTATCAACTGGTGGTCAGTCGTTCGCCGGCTATGGAGTTAGCTGATCAACTGAGATACCTTGTAGAATATCCGTATGGCTGTACTGAGCAAACGGTGTCCGCTGCATTTCCTCAATTGTACTATGGAGATATGGCCGACCTGATGGGTTTAAATATTTCGCAAAACAAATTGAATGCAAACTCCAATATCATTGAAGCGATAAGAAAAATAAAGATGCGCCAGTTGTACAATGGTGCTGTTACCTTATGGGATGGAGAAGACAAAGAGGACTGGTGGGCCACGATCTATGCTGCGCATTTTTTATTGGAAGCAAAAAAAGCAGGGTTTGATGTTGACAATAGTTTAATGGAAACCATGCTTGCATATATCGCTACGCGATTAAAAAGCAGAGAGCTGATCACATATTACTATAACCGGGATCAGAACAAAAAAATTGCGCCCAAAGAAGTTGCCTATGGCCTTTATGTATTGGCATTAGCAGGTCGCTCCAATATTTCGGCGATGAATTATTATAAGTCTACGCCGGGAATTCTTGCATTGGATAGTAAATATCTGCTGGCTGCTGCTTATGCTTCGGCAGGGGATAGGAAGTCTTTTGGTGAAATGTTACCCGGTTCCTTCAGTGGTGAAGAATCGGTGGCACAAACAGGCGGTAGCTTTTATTCAGATGTCAGGGATGAGGCTATTGCGCTTAATGCACTGATCGATGTGGATCCAGGCAATTCGCAGATTGGGGTAATGGCCAAACATGTAAGCGATAAATTAAAAAGTCGCTATTGGTTAAGTACGCAGGAAAGAGCTTTTGCATTTTTAGCATTAGGGAAACTGGCCAGGAGTTCCAACAAGTCAAATGTTACAGCCGAAATAAAAGTGAATGGAAAATCAATTGTCAATGTTTCAAATGGTCAATGGAAGGGAGATGCATCTGTACTGAAAGGTACGACTGTTCAAATTGAAACGAGTGGTGAAGGAAGGCTGTATTATTATTGGCAGTCGGAGGGAATCAGTGCCAGCGGTAAGTATAAAGAAGAAGATAATTATATCAAAGTGCGCAAGCGTTTTTATGACCGGTTTGGAAAGCTTCTTTCAGGAAACACATTCAAGCAAAATGACCTGGTTATTGTTGGAATAACTCTCGAGAACGCATACAGTACTTCGGTTGACAATGTCGTTATTACTGATCTGCTGCCAGCAGGTTTCGAAATTGAAAACCCCAGAACAAAAGAAATTCCCGGAATGGACTGGATAAAAAATGAAAACGAGCCTACGGCGCTTGACGTTCGGGACGATCGAATTCATTTCTTTGTTAATCTTTATGAGCATTCACAAACTTATTACTACGCCGTTCGTGCGGTCTCGCCGGGTAGTTATAAAATGGGTCCTGTAAGCGCAGATGCAATGTATAATGGCGAATATCATTCGTACAATGGAGCAGGGGTAATTAAAGTTGTGCAATAAATGTACGTAAACGAAAAGTCTCGGCTTTGAGCTGCGAGCTATAAGCGTTTGTGGATAGATAATTATTAATCATTAATTATTGATTATTGAAGATGGTTGTTAAAGCAATAGTTAATGATTAATAATTAATTTATTAAAAATTATTAGTGGTTTATGAAATTGCGTTTGTATGGATATTATTGGCGTCTCATACACACGTGGCAACAAATGTCTCCATAGTAAGCCCCGGACCGAATGCCGCTCCGAAGACCTTTTGACTGGGTAATAATTTTTGTTGCATAATCTTTTTAAGAACAAATAAGATGGTAGCAGACGACACATTTCCAATCTCGCCCAGTGTATCATGGCTTTCGCGAAATTCATCGCCACTAAATGCAAGGCTTCGGTGAATGGCATCCAGGATTCTTTTACCGCCGGGATGAATACACCAATGCGTTATTTCATTTTTTTCCATTCCTGCTTTTTCCAGGGATCTTGTTACCAATGGGCTGAAATCTTCTTCGAGCAGTTCAGGAACATAGCCGCTCAAGGTCATTAGGAAACCGGATGAAGACAATTCCCATGACATATCCTTTTTCCCCTTGGTGATAACTTCAGAGTAAAAATTATCAATTCGCAATCCCGTTCTGTTACGGTCATTGCCAGTGACAAGCACGGCGGCGGCGCCGTCGCCGAACAGTAGTGAAGAAGTGATATTATCCAGTGTCGGCTCCTTTTGAAAATGTAGCGTACACAATTCCGTACACACCACCAATACATTTGCATTTTTCTCTTGCTTGCAAATAACATCTGCTATTTTCAAAGCGTGTATGGAGGCATAACAACCCATAAAATTTACGGATGTTCGATAAATATGCTTTGGCAAATCCATTAGCTCCATCACCTGTAAATCGAGACCGGGAGCACTCATGCCGGTACAACTTACCGTTATGAGGTGAGTGATCTCGTTACTTTCAATATGATTTTCGATACAGGATTGAATGGCTTTTACCGATAGAGGCGCAGCGTGGGTGTTGAACAAACTGATACGTTGTTCCAAGGAAGGAAAAGGCTCTAGATTCTCTGTTTGGGGATAGAATTGCCAGTCATTGATTTTACAACTATAATCGGGTATAACAGAGTATCGATAATCGATTCCACTATGATGATATAGATATTTCAGCTTGCGATTTTCCAAATTATCCATGGCAAATACAAGCTGCATAAACTTCAGAATATCATCTTGCCTGTTTTTGTATTCCGGCAAAGCTGTGCCTATCGAAATAATCTTACTCAAAGCCTTTCATTATTATAAATATCAAGAAACAAATTGTCGTGCAACAGGAAGCCAGCAGATTCATCCGGAGGCTATTTTTAAAATTGGCTTTTGATCCATCCTTCCAGACTTTCATCATCCACTGTAAAAAAAATATTACCATTGGCAACATGCATATGGTAAAAATGAAAAAGAGTTTCAACTGCTTCTGTGTTGTAAACGTAAAAAACATCGCTGCCGTTGCCAAAGCAAAAACAATTCCACAAAAGATGAATGTCCCTTTCTTACCCAATTTATAACTGATCGTTTGAACTCCATCCCTTAGATCTTCCTCGTGTTGGTACACCTGCGTAAGTGGATAATATCCGCCTATCAGCAAGGTAGCAGCGAGTATTGGCCACACTGGAATATTTAATGTTTTGCCTGTGCTAGCGCCATGATACGAAAGAAAAAATGTCAGCGCGCCCTGGCAAGCAATGACAATGAGATAGCCCAATAGTGGAAATCTTTTCAACCGGATACCTCGGTAACTATACGCGCGCGACGCCAATATATACAGCAATACCCCGATAGTAAAATAATAGCTGATCATTAAAGACATACCTGTTGCAAGAATATCCATTATCACTGTTACATAAAATAATTGTTTCGTCGGTTGTAGTGGTTTTGACAATCCGCCAATTGAAGTTTCGTCACGATCCATATATGAGTTGTAACCATTGCTGGAAGGATAGACCAGTATGTGTAAAATAAAAAAAACAATAGCGGCATTTTGCCAATTGATACTATTTAATTGGCTTAGTGCAAATAAAAAAACAGGTAAAAGAAATAACGAAAAATGGAATCGTAAAAGCTGTATGGTTGATCGGCGAAGCACAGCGGAAGATAGAATTTTTTATCTTGCCGTCTTATTAAAGTACATGACCGTGTAAGCAGGTTTCAAACGCATGCATGATCAATGATTCGAGGTTAGTGACCCAATCATCGTCATCTGCGGCTGCTAATTTTTGCCAGTTTCACGGAACCCGGTGCATTTTTTTTCTTTCGAAGCAGCGATACGAGGCCGGTACAACAACCTGCCAGGAACGAAACCATACCGATCCATAAAAATATGGGGGGGAGACTAACGTTTATTAACTTCATCATGCGGATAAACGCGAAATAACAAAAGCTTGATACAATTAGTCCCAGTGACCAGGGAGTCTTGTTCTCAAAATCTTTATCTTCCATAGGATGTTTTGAATAGTGCGGCTAAAATAGAATTCAAAATAGTTTTTTGGAAGATATTTTTTGAATAAAAAAGCGAAGTAAGAAATAATACCTATTTAATAATTTAGGTTTTTCGTTTACTGTGTTTCATGTAGCGAAAAACATCAATTTGAATTTAAAAGAAACTCATTTTTTGAACATGAAAACGAACAGGCAGGCGGCACTTGGCTTTATTCTCATCACCGTATTTGTGGATGTGATTGGATGGGGTTTAATTATACCCGTTATGCAGGATCTTATTTCAAACATGAAGCACATTCCTCCGAACGAGGCTAGTCGTTATGGAAGTTGGCTCCTGGCAGTCTATGCATTGGTTCAATTTATTTGTGCGCCTATCCTGGGCAACCTGAGCGATCAATACGGTCGCCGCCCCGTTTTGTTGTTTTCACTTCTTGGCTTTGCTGTCGATTATCTATTCCTTGCTTTGTCACCGTCTTATGGTTGGTTATTTATTGGTAGAACGGTTGCTGGCATCACGGGAGCAAGTTTTACAACTGCATCTGCTTATATCGCTGATATCAGTACCCCGGAAAACAAAGCAAAGAACTTTGGAATGGTAGGCGCAGCCTTTGGGCTGGGGTTCATTGTAGGCCCTGCTATCGGCGGCCTTTTGAGCGGTTGGGGAATACGAGCACCATTTTATGCAGCGGCTATTTTATGCATGCTCAATTTTCTTTACGGCTATTTTGTTTTGCCCGAGTCTTTGTCGAAAGAAAACAGGCGCAAATTTGACTGGAAGAAAATTTACCCATTTGGTTCCATTCTCAAATTGAAAAAATACCCTGCTATCGGGGGCCTGTTTATTTCATTGAGCCTTGTCTATCTTGCTGCTCATGCTATCCAAAGCAACTGGAACTATTTTACCAAATATCGTTTTGGCTGGAGTGACAAATTGATCGGCGCTTCACTTGCCGTTGTTGGTTTGTTAATCGCAGGAGTGCAGGCCGGCCTGATTCGGGTACTCAATCCAAAACTTGGAAATGAGCGAAGTGTGTACCTCGGTCTGACCCTATATTCAGTTGGTTTGTTCTTATTCAGTTTTGCTTCGCAAAGCTGGATGATGTTTGTCTTTTTGGTTCCCTATTGTCTTGGAGGTATTGCTGGCCCTGCCTTACAAGCGATCATGTCGGGAAATGTACCCAGAAATGAACAAGGCGAATTACAGGGAGCTCTTACAAGCGTCATGTGTTTAACCAGTATTTTCGGGCCGATATTAATGAATAACCTCTTTGCCTGGTTTACTCAACCTTCAGCGCCGGTTTACTTTCCTGGTATATCATTTTTGCTTGGAGCAATTCTTATTCTCATAAGTACTTACCTGGCTTATCTCACCCTTAGAAAAGGACATCATCTGGCCGCGATGGCACCACAGGAGTGATCCGGATAATACTAAAAACGAATAGATAAAAGTGGATAGATCATAACGGACAGATGATAGTTATTGCCTGAACTATACGAGCATTCTTAAGGGCTCTTCCAATAACTGTTTTAAAGTCTGAAGAAAAGCCGAACCTTTGGCTCCATCGACTACACGATGATCGCAACTCATGGTTACTTTCATCACATTTCCGATTTTCACCTGGCTATCTTTTACTACCGGCACTTGTGAGATGCCTCCTATGGCAAGTATGCAGGAATCGGGAGGATTAATGATCGCTGTGAACTCTTCAATCCCAAACATTCCGAGATTTGAAATAGTAAAGGTGTTCCCTTCCCAATCTTTTGGTTGCAATTTTTTGTCTTTGGCCTTTTGTGCGAATTCCTTTACCTCTGCAGCTATCTGCGACAATGATTTTGAATCAGCGAATTTTACAACCGGTACAAGCAGCCCTTCTTCTACGGCCACTGCCACGCCAATGTGAATATGATGATTGCGACGGATCGTTTCTCCCTGCCAACTACTGTTGACTGCCGGATGTTGTTTCAATGCTACGGCGCAAGCTTTCAGTACAATGTCATTAAATGAGATTTTAACTGGACTTGTCTCATTCAACTTCGAGCGACTTTCGACTGCTTTATCCATATCAATCGACATAGTGAGATAAAAATGTGGCGCGGTAAATTTACTTTCAGCGAGTCGTTTCGCAATTATTTTACGCATTTGCGAAACAGGCACTTCATCAAAACTTTCCTCGCCAACCGGGGCAGAAGGAATATATTTTGTAGCGCCGGGTTTCTCCTCTTGTTTATTAACTGAAGCTTCGGACTTATAATTATCGATATCTTCTTTCACAATTCTTCCACCATCACCCGAACCGTGCACGTTCTTTAGATCAATTCCCTTTTCGGCAGCGAGTTTTTTTGCAAGTGGTGAAGCTTTTACTCTTCCATTCTGATTTTCCGCTGCTTCTTGTTCATTGTGTGGCTCTTGTTCTTTGTCGTTTGTTGCTGGCTCCTGGTTGCTCGTTGGTTGTTCTTTGTTGGTTACTCCTTGTCCTGCCTGCCCCTTCGCAGCATTTACAATTGCGTCCACATCTACTTTTCCTTTTTCACCGATAATGCAAAGCAAATCATTCACTGCTATCTTCTCACCCTGTTTCGCACCTACATATAATAATGTTCCATTCTTATAACTTTCCAATTCCATCGTCGCCTTATCCGTTTCGATCTCCGCAATTACTTCTCCTTTTTTTACAGCATCGCCAACGTTTTTTTGCCAGCTTGCAATTACACCTTCAGTCATGGTATCACTGAGCCTTGGCATAAGTACTACCTCTTCCATTTTTGTAAGATCAACTTTTTTGTCGGCCGAAACCTCAACAGTCTTTGGCTGCTGAGTGACGGTTGCTTGTTCCTTATTCCTCCCTCCCTGTTTGCTGCCTGTTCCTTGTGTTTTGTTACTTGTTACTTCTGTCTTCGCACTAGTTGCCTGTCCCTTGTCAGTTGTTTGTTGTCCATTTTTGGCTGTGCCCTGGCCCTTATTTTTTAGCATACCGGAAATATCTTCTCCCGGCCGGCCGATGATTGCGAGTAAATCATTTACCTGCAGTTTTCCACCCTTGTCCGTACCTATATGAAGTAGGGTGCCATCTTTATAACTTTCCAGTTCCATCGTCGCTTTATCCGTTTCGATTTCAGCCAACAGTTCGCCTTTTTTCACCAGGTCGCCGACTTTTTTATGCCATTCTGCGATCACACCTTCCGTCATTGTATCGCTTAGCCGGGGCATCAGTATTGCTTCAGCCATAAGAGAAAAGATTTTGGTCGAAATTAAGGCAAAATGATGAACTGGTATATGTAGGCTGGCAAGCGGCAAGGCCTCTGTTTGAAATTATTTGTAGTGAACTATTTTTATAACCTTTCTATTTGCCGCATTTATTACAATGTGGAAAGAGCCTCTTTCTGTATATTTCTTCGGTAACGTTCCGTCTATGGTCCAGGTTCCATCTTTAAAGCAAACCATGTATGGTTTTTCTTTTATTATGGTTTTTCTACCATAAGCTTTAAAAAGGATGGGTTCTGCATAGCTTACTAAACTTTGTTTGTCCTTAATAAGTGTCGTTATTTGTGAGCGTGCTAAGGAGGGCTGAAATAATTACAGCTATCATGAACTTGAATTTTTCTTGTTATAAG
>DASXOT010000504.1:0-2713 GCA_036494065.1 Chitinophagaceae bacterium | reverse complement strand
CTTCAAATTTATTCTTAACCGCCTGCTTTCTTTTTCTATGATCATCAGCCTGGGTTTTATTTTATTGGTATCGCTTGTCGTCAATGGAACGATGGATCTTTTGGTAGATCATCTTCTGAAAAATTTCCCAAGCGTCACAGTCATCGTGGCTTATATCATTAATATAATAGTCACTTTCCTGATAACGGCATTTGTATTTGGTCTCATTTTTAAAGTGCTTCCCGATGCACGCATTCAATGGAAGCATGTGCGGGTAGGAGCTTTTGCAACCGCCTTCTTTTTTATGGCTGGAAAATTTCTGATCAGCTACTATCTTGGTCATAGCACGATGTCCACTGCTTACGGTGCCGCGGGTTCGGTTATTATTATATTGCTTTGGGTTTATTACTCCTCCGCGATTCTTTATTTCGGTGCTTCCTTTACGAGGGAATATGCTGTGGAATCCGGCTCACAGATCTATCCCAACAATTACGCCGTTTGGGTAGAACAAGTAGAAGTTCACTCTAAGAAATCCCTGGCCGAAAATTCATGAGTTGTCAATTGTGAATGGTGAATGACTAGCTGCCAACTACTGTCGACCGTGGACTTCATCGACTCCCGACTCTGAACTCCCAACTCTCTCGTCTCACGTTTCGCAACTATCTTTGCCCCTATGGCAAATGACGTAAAAAAGTTCCAGGCAATTATTTCTCATTGCAAAGAGTACGGATTTATTTTTCCCAGCAGCGAAATTTATGATGGCTTGCAGGCAGTGTATGATTATGGTCAATGGGGAAGCGAGTTGAAAAAAAATATTAAGGACTATTGGTGGAAAAGCATGACCCAAATGCATGAAAATATCGTGGGTATTGATGCGGCCATTTTCATGCACCCCACTACATGGAAAGCCAGTGGCCACGTCGATAATTTCAATGATCCGATGATTGACAACAAGGACAGTAAAAAAAGATATCGTGTCGATCACCTGATTGAAGCAAGGGCCGATGAAATGAGAAGTGAAGGAAGGGTTAATGAAGCAGATGCACTAATTGCAGATATGGATCAGTTATTGGCAAAAGATGATTTTAACGGGCTAAGACAATTGATCATTAACCAGGGAATAAAATGTACCATTAGCAAAACCAGCAACTGGACCGAAGTACGCCAGTTCAACCTGATGTTTAGCACACAGATTGGAAGCGTAAGCGATGAAGCCAGTGAAATTTATTTGCGGCCGGAAACAGCCCAGGGCATATTTGTAAATTTTTTGAATGTCCAGAAAACCGGCCGTCTCAAAATTCCTTTTGGGATTGCCCAAATTGGTAAGGCTTTCAGAAATGAGATCGTTGCCAGGCAGTTTATTTTTCGCATGCGCGAATTTGAGCAAATGGAGATGCAATACTTTATACGGCCTGGTACGCAAAAGGAATGGTATGAATCCTGGAAAGAAGAACGGATGAGGTGGCATTTAAGCCTGGGTATTCCAAAAGATAAATACCGGTTTCACGATCACGTGAAGCTGGCGCATTATGCAGATGCAGCTTGCGACATTGAATATGAATTTCCATTTGGTTTTAAGGAAGTAGAGGGCATCCATTCCCGCACCGATTTTGACCTCAAGAATCACCAGGAATACAGTAAAAAGAAAATGCAGTATTTCGATGGCGAGATAAACCAGAATTATATTCCTTTTGTAGTTGAGACATCTGTCGGACTTGACAGAACAATTCTCATGATGCTGAGCCATGCCTACGAGGAAGAGGACCTTAGTACCGCCGAGAAACAGGATAGTCGGGTGGTATTAAGATTTCCCGCCAGGATCGCTCCTTTGAAATTAGCCGTGTTGCCATTGGTGAAGAAAGATGGGCTACCCGAAATCGCAAGAACGATCATGGATGATTGCAAACCTCATTTCCGTTGTTTTTATGAAGAGAAAGACACGATCGGGAAACGGTACAGAAGAATGGATGCCCTGGGTACGCCCTTCTGTGTAACGGTTGATCAGCAGACTAAAGGAGATAATACGGTCACGATTCGTTATCGTGATACGATGCAGCAGGAAAGATTACCGGCGGATAAAGTAAGAGAAATTGTATTGAGGGAGATTAACAAATAGAGTTTTTTTCAATGGCAAATATTCGTTAAGCGCGCTGCTCGATGGCCTACGCGATATTTCTTTTCAGGTTTGAATCCAGTAACCTTTTCTCCAGCACACTGGCTAGTTCTACAACTGCGCGATTATCCTTTTTCATTGCATCCCGTGTACGTGAAGGGAAAATAGATACTCCCGTGTAAATGCTGTAATGCAAGGTGAGGGTGTGCCCATGAAAACTGAATTCCCAATCAATGGCGTCGAAATCGTCTTCTTTGCTGGTGAATTTGATTCGAAGTTCTTCGCTTAATACATCAGCAACATGATAGAAACATTTCAATCCACCATCATCATCAATGACTGCTTCTGTGCAACCCAAAGTAGTTCGTAGGGTGAGGCTCATAGTAAACGGTTTGTTTTTTTAATGTCTTCGATTGATTATAGGACTCGGATATACGACGAAAAGCTGCATCAAAGATTTGTTATCCTCTGAATTTAGCTTTCCTGGCTTTTTTCATTTCTTTCTTGCTCATGTCGCCCGAAATCAATTTTTCGGCACCCACGTTCCTACCGTCACTTGGGCATCCGTACTTTGGACCAAACACTTTATTCCATAAACTGCAGGAGGAAATTATAAAAGTT
>DASXOT010000503.1:0-8588 GCA_036494065.1 Chitinophagaceae bacterium | reverse complement strand
ATTGGTAGATAATTTACAGGATATTATCTGGGTATTAAACCCTAAAAACGACACACTGGAAAGCCTGGCCGCTTATATACGGGAATACGCTTTGAAATTTTTTGAGCCCTTTTCAGTAGACGTACAATTTTATTATCCCGAAAAATTTTGTGATATAAAGTTGTCGGAGGAAACAAGAAGAAATATTTTCCTGGCAATTAAAGAATCCTTTAACAATATCGGCAAGCATGCCTGGTGCAATCGTGTACAAATATCTATCGGTGCAGCAGGTGGCAATGTTATTATTACCTTACAGGATGATGGGAAAGGCTTCGACCTTGCAAAGGTCCGGCTGTTTGGAAATGGTTTGGTGAATATGAAAAATCGAATTGAACAGATCAGCGGGAAATATGAAATAAGCTCACAGCCGGGTAAGGGGACTAAAACAAGCATCGTAATTCCCGTCTAACACTTTTTTGTGATTTAAAAAAAACATTTACCCCATAATTTTATATTTTCTTGAAAGACTCATACAAGGTTAAGGAAAGACCGTTCATGATACAAGTTGTAATTATAGAAGACATTCCCGAAATCAGGGAGGGGCTGCAAATGCTGATTAATGACAGTGATGGATTTGCCTGCACTAAAACCTATGCAAATGCTGAGCAGGCCATCGAAGAGCTGCCTTCCATTCTTCCCGATGTGGTCTTAATGGATATTCATTTACCGGGAATAAATGGTATTGAAGCGGTCAAGAAATTAAAATCCGTTTGCCTCAATACCCAGTTCATCATGAGCACCGTTTACGAGGATGACGAAAACATTTTTGAAAGTCTCAAGGCCGGCGCCAGCGGATACTTATTGAAAAAAACAGCGCCTTCAAAGATTCTGGATGCTATCGTTGAAGTTTATAATGGCGGCTCTCCCATGAGCGGCCAGATAGCCAGGAAGGTCATTGCTTCATTTCAACACAAGGACTCTATCGATGAAACTGATGTGCTGACTCCAAAAGAAAAAGAGATTCTCAAACAACTGGCCAAAGGTCTGCGCTACAAAGAAATCGCAGACGAAATGAAAATCAGTATTGAAACCGTGCGCAGCCATGCACGAAAAATTTACGAAAAACTACAAGTTCAAAGCCGCACGGAGGCATTGAATAAGGTATATGGGCGGTAGTCGTCAGACGGCAGTCAGCGGTGATCAGACGTTAGCAAGTTCATTGTCGATAGTCCATGGACAATGTCTTTATTTCTATTTGTTTTCTCATTCACTGTATCCGCCTACACTATAATGTAACGTCCTGGCTACCGGAGGTGGAGCATGGACCGTGGACCACCGATGACCGCTGACTGCCGACCATCTCACACTTTTTTGTGATTGACTCATATCAGTTGAAAGAACAACTTTACAGAAAACTATTAGTTATGAAAAAGTTGTTTGTGTTCCTGGTGCTTACGGCTTCCTTTTCCCTTGCCGCCAATAGTCAGATTTTAAAAAAACTGGGTGATAAACTAAAAGATAAAACAAACCAGAAAGTTGATCAGAAAACTGACCAGACGATTGACAAGGGATTGGATAAAACAGATGATGCCACCAAAAAAAATAGTGACAATAGCACAACTGATGCCCAAAAAAATGGGGACGCCAACACCAGTACCGATGCGACTTCTACCGAGCCCCCGCTAAAAGTCTATGCCAATTACGATTTTGTGCCGGGCGACACGGTGGTGTTTGAAGAACATTTCACCGATGACCAGGATGGAGAATTCCCTTCACATTGGAATCTTGAAAAAGGGCAGGGACTATTAAACAACTTAAAAGGCACACCCGCTTTCTTTTTGACAGAAGGAAACTATGTTGAAGTAGATCCAAGAATGAAAACAAAAACATATCTCACAGACCCATTCACGATTGAATTTGACTATTACCCAACCGAAGGCGCTTATGGCATCGTTGTTTTTCTCAAATACATCAAAGATGGAGACGAACAATCGGCCAATGTACAATTTGAAACCAAAGGGGGCGTGAACACGGGATATTTTCCAAAAGATTTTTCAGCCAATTATCCGGGTAACACGGAACAAGGCTTCACGAATAAATGGCACCATTGCGCCATGATCTATAAAAACAATCAATTAAAATTTTATGTCGATCAAAGCAGGGTACTTGTTGTCCCCAATGTGGGGTTTGCCCCAACAGGTTTCGGTTTTGGTGGCATCGGCAGCCAGGATAATCCCATCATTTTTACCAATGTGCGCGCAGCAAAAGGAGGCAAAATGAATATGATCGGCAAGAAATTTACCGAATCAAAAATTGTAACACATGGGATCAATTTTGACGTAGATAAAGCCAGCCTGAGGCCAGAAAGCATGGGCACATTGAACATGATCATCCAGGTAATGAAAGACAATCCTGATCTGAAATTTGAGGTAGATGGTCACACTGATAATACAGGCACGGCCGCACACAACCTGGTTCTTTCCCAACAACGCGCCGATGCAGTGAAAGCTCAATTGATTCAAATGGGTATTGACGCATCGCGATTGACTTCGAAAGGATTTGGCGATACAAAACCTATCGGTGATAACAATACGGTCGAAGGCAAGGCAAATAATCGAAGAGTAGAATTTGTAAAAATGTAAGGTTTCCAAAAATCAACCATGATAAAATTGTTTTTAATGTTAATGCGCTATCGACCTAATTCATGATCACTATGAAAGTCCTGCTGCTGCTTTCCCTGTTTCTCACGGCAAACCTAATGATGAATGCGCAATGCAGTTATTTTCCTGCTGACTGCCCGGAAAGCGGGGATATTGAGGCCGCGCAGGATTCAAATGCCTGTATTAATAATCTCATCGTTTCGCAGGAAATCACGATGCAGAATGATCTGCGTAGCCAATTCATTTCGATGATGGATGAGATCGCAAAAAATAAAGGTTGGGAAGTCTATGAATACACAGAAAGCGCCGGTAGTGGAGTTGGAGCAAATGGAGTACCTACACCTTTTTCGTTACGACATCCTCATCAATTTACGATCAGTTTTGATTTTGTCGTAAACAAAGATTCTTTAGAAGCCTGGCACAATTGGTATTATAACGATCTGCAAAATGCATCGAATAAGGTTGTAGATTCCTACAAACAATCGGGAGCCAATCTCTCCCAGGATCAAGGCAGGCAAAAATATATTGATTCAGCCACGTACTATTCCAATCTCAAAGCGAAGTACATGACCGACCATATATCGGAATATCAAAAAGCGCTTTTATCCGGCGATAGTAAAGGACAAAAAAAATATGAAGCCGAAACAAAAAAATTTGATGACAAGATCAACTTCTTTATAAATAAAACCACTGATAAAACAGCTCAGGGTTTTTCAGACTCCGAATCCCAGTTTAATGATCTTGACGCATACAAACGTAAAAACACAATTGCTTTTCGAAATGGTAGCGTCATCAGGGCCAGTTTAAATGTCAACGAGTACACGGCCACGGCCGACGATGGTGAAAAGAAAGTTGTGAAGCAGATTCCTTTAACCGGCGCGACACTTGGCATACTGATACATAATCAATCACCCAATGAACACGAAATATTTGGACAATATTACAGGAGCCCCGATGTAGCTCTTTTTCTTTTTGGGAAATGGTCATCGAGCAAGGATCAATATCATGACTATCATTCGGTTTACTCCCTGGACAAGAAAAATACCGATGCTGTAACTGTAAAAAAGATTCCTTGCGATAAAGTACAGACTATCGTTTTACACGTAGAAGGAAGCCAAAAATATATGAACCGGTTTCTCCAGTCCTTTGATGCACAGAAATTGGATAGGCTTATTGTAAAAGAGTGAGTAATGAGCGATCAGCGCTAAGCGATCAGTGATCAGTAATGAGTGATGAGAGAAGTAATTAATACCGGAAATTGTACAATCATATAAAAGCTCGCAGCTTCCTCAATATTCGTCTTCATTAAAAAGAAAATCTTCCTGGGACGGATAGTCAGGCCAGATGTCCTCAATACTTTCATACACCTCACCGCCTTCATCTTCTAGTTCCTGCAAATTCTCTACTACCTCAATAGGAGCGCCTGAACGAATAGAATAGTCAATCAGTTCGTCCTTGGTTGCAGGCCAGGGTGCATCTTCAAGATATGAGGCTAATTCAAGTGTCCAAAACATCTTCCAGGGTTTAAATTTTATAATAAATGACGGATTGTAATGCCAAAATTTTTCGCAAATGTAGCTTTATTAACGAATTTTCCAAATCGTAGTTGCCTTAGGCATTTGAATTATTTCTTAAAAACAAACTACTTGCCATTTGCGATTATTTATAATAGGTTAGGTTTGTAATTATTTCCCCGTTCGCCACAATTCGGGTGAACATCCAAATAAGTTTTTAGCTGCATGCTAATAGGAAAAAATATCTATAAAAAATACGGAGCTGTTGAAGTCCTGAAGGGGGTAGACGTCGAAATTAAACAAGGGGAAATTGTGAGTATTGTAGGTTCATCGGGTGCTGGCAAAAGCACTCTTCTTCACATTTTAGGAACATTGGATGAAGCCGACCGGGGAACCGTAAAACTCAAGGAAATTGAGATCAGTTCGCTCAAAGGAAAACGACTTGCCGATTTCCGTAATAAGAACATGGGCTTTGTTTTCCAGTTTCATCACCTATTGCCTGAATTTACAGCGTTAGAGAATGTGTGCATACCCGGGTGGCTGGCGGCAAGAAAAAAGAAGGAAGTAGAGGACCGGGCGAAGGAATTATTAAGTCTGCTGGGTTTGAACGATCGATTGGAAAATAAGCCTAACCAAATGAGCGGCGGTGAACAGCAGCGGGTAGCCGTGGCAAGAGCATTGATCAATAACCCTGCAATTATTTTTGCCGATGAGCCCACAGGCAACCTCGATTCAGCCAATGCAAAGGAACTCCATCATTTGTTTTTTGATCTGCGCAGTAAATTTCAACAGACATTCCTGATTGTTACCCATAACGAAGAATTGGCACAACTAAGCGACCGGGTGTTGCATATGATAGACGGGAAGATCGCGATCTGAGCTGCTCCGTGCTATGAGCTGCCCGCTGTGAGCCATGAGCTTATTTAGATCATTCGCAATTATCTCAATTACTCATTACTGATTATTGATTACTTAAACATTGAGATTGAATTTATCTAGTGACCATCGACTGTTGATAACTCCCGACCAATAACTCTATTCTGTTCATTTCTCCATCTGCTCAATCACCTGGCCGGTAACACCGGTAAAGCTGAAACCTCCATCATGAAAAAGATTTTGCATAGTCACATAACGGGTGAGATCGCTAAACATCGTAGCGCAATAATTGGCGCAGTCGTCGCCGGAAGCATTGCCAAGCGGACTCATTTTCTCAGCATACGAGATAAAACCATCGAATCCTTTTACTCCACTGCCCGCTGTAGTACGGGTGGGAGATTGTGAAATCGTATTTACTCTCACTTTTTTCTTTTGTCCATAGTAATAACCAAACATCCTGGTCACGCTTTCAAGCAGTGCTTTTGCATCAGCCATTTCATTATAATCGGGAAACACTCTCTGCGCCGCTATATACGTCAACGCAATTACGCTTCCCCATTCATTGAACGCATCCATATCCCAGGCAGTACGAAGTACTTTGTGCAGACTCATGGCGGAAATATCCAGTGTCTTTTGATTCCATTCGTAATTCATTTCCGTATAATGCTTTCCCTTTCGAACATTCACGCTCATACCGATTGAGTGAAGGATGAAATCTATGCCCCCACCAAAATGCTCCATCGACTTTTGAAAAAGATTTTTCAAATCATCCATATTAGTCACATCAGCACCTACTACAGGCGCGTTGCCACAGTGTTCTGCAAGTTTATTGATCTCTCCCATTCTCAATGCCACAGGTGCATTGGTTAGCACGAGTTGCGCTCCTTCTTCATAACATTTTAACGCTGTTTTCCACGCTATGGATTTTTCATCCAATGCGCCGAAGATGATACCTTTCTTTCCCTTCAAAAGATTATTTGCCATGATTGAATCATTTATATTTTTTATTGCCTGGCGTAAAAATAAGAAGTAATTCTAAGCATTTGGAAAGATCCATTTGATCAATAGTACCAATAACGTGGTGTAAATAAATACGAGTGCCATAGCACTCAAAAAATAAAGGAATAACCGGCCAAGAGACTCACGAGGCCGTAGTATTCTCTGCAAAACTTTATTGATCGAATAGGCTGGCAGCAGGGAAACAATGATGATGAGCAATATAAAAAAAGCCTTGACCTTCATGGAAATTAATTCATCACCATTTCTCTTGCATTTTCCAATGCTGCAGCGGTAGGTTTTTCTCCGCTTAACATTTTCGCAATCGATGTTATTCGTTCTTCTGTAGAGAGTAACCGGATTGTCGTTTTTACCTCGTTTTTCACGATCTCTTTGTAAACAAAGAAATGAGCATCGGCCTTACCCGCTATCTGGGGTTGGTGTGTAATACAAATGAGCTGGCGATTGAGGGCAAGCCTCTTCATGATAACCCCAATCTGTCTCGCTGCTTCACCTGAAATTCCCGAATCAATTTCATCAAAGATCATCGTGGGAAGATCGATCGACTGGGCAACTAATGACTTAATGCAAAGCATAAGGCGGCTTAATTCACCGCCGCTTGCTACTTTTCGAACAGGCTGAAACCGGGCAGCTTTATTTACATCGCCGGGAGCAAGATTTGCATTAAACAAAAATTCAATTGTGTCCGCACCATAGAAACTTAAATCATCGTCATGGCTGCTTATATCAACCTTTAACCTGGCATTTGGCATCCCTACCTGCTGCAACAATCCATTCACTCTATCTTCAAGCGATCTGACCTGCTTCTTTCTTCCATCGGAAAGTTTTGCAGCCAATAACTTCGCTTCGATAAACAATTTTCCTGTTTCTTTTTCCCTTTGCTGAAGTTCCTCGTCGATATTCAGCACCGCTTGCAATTTTTCAAATAATTTTTGCTGAACCTGCAATAATTCATTGGTAGTTTTAATCCCATGTTTTTTTAATAATTTATACCCCAATGAAAGTCTCTCACTGATCTCTTCCACTTTTGCGGGATCGTAGTTAATGTGGTTGTTGAGGTGATCAACTTCATCCGCAATGTCTTGCAACTCTACCTGCGCCGATTGTAAGCGCTGCAATAAACCCGGTATTTCAGCATGATGCGAAGCATAGATCTGCAACTGGTTATATAAAATCTTTAGCTGTTGGGTAACAGGTGTTTCACTCTCACTGAGATCAAAATAAATTTTTGATAATACTGACCGGATACCTTCGGAATTGCTAAGCAGTTTCAGTTCAGTGTCGAGATTCTCCAACTCATTCTCATTAAACGCGGCTTCCTCAAGTTCATTATACTGAAACTTATTATAGTCGACTTCCTTTTCAAACTGCTGCTTTTGCTCTCTCAGATATTCGCATTCCCTTTTTTTAACCTGCCAGTCTTTAAAAATCTGCTGATACTTGTTTAATAATTCGCGATGATCTGCCAATGCATCCAAAACTTGTCTTTGGAAATCGTTTTGAGTCAATTGAAGTGTGTCAAATTGTTGATGAAGATCGACTAATAACGAACTCAATTCCGCCAATTGCAAAAGAGTAACAGGGCTATCATTAATGAATGCCCTGGATTTTCCATTTGCGCCGATTTCACGCCGGATAATTATTTCCGTATTTGCATCCAAAGCGTACTGCTCAAAGAATTCTTTCGTTTCGTTGCGATCACCGGCGTCAAAAATACCCTCCACAATACATTTTTTCTCTTTATTCACCAATACTGAAGGGTCAGCCCGTTCGCCAAGGATTAACCCGAGAGCCCCCACTATAATTGATTTTCCCGCTCCCGTTTCGCCAGTAAGAATGTTCAGTTTGCCGGAAAAATCAATTTCCAGTTCATCAATGATGGCGTAGTTCTGTATGAAGAGTCTTTGCAACATCTCATTCAATTGCCTTTAGGCAAATTATGAAATTCATCGAAAACGAAACAAAGTTTTGACCACCCAACGAATGATTTTTTAACAAGGCCAAACGAGTTTTTCGAGATAGCCTGCACTTCCCATCATGTTAAAGGACGCAAGTCAAAAAAAACCCCGCTCTTCAAAGCGGGGAAAATAAAAAAGAAAAAAATATTTTGCCTTTGTCATTTCACAATCAGTGAAACCTGTACTTATTTAATTTCAACTTTATCATTAAGGTCTTCGTCAACCAATATACGTCCGCAATTCTCGCAAACCATTACCTTTTTATGTTGCTTTATCTCGCTTTGTTTTTGTGGAGGAATAGCATAAAAACAGCCGCCACATGCATCTCGTTCTACCGGCACAACTGCAAGCCCGTTTCGATAGCTTTTGCGGATCTTGTCATAGCTTGATAGCAGCCTGTGATCTACGTGCTCTCTTGCCTCACCCGCCATCTTTATAAAATGTTTGTCTTCCTTTTCAGTAGCGGCGATAATCTTTTCAAGTTCTCCCTTCTTTGTGTTTAAGACACCTTCTTTGGCTGCAATCGCTTTTTTTGCTTTCTCCAGGGAAACTGCTTTTTCTGCGATCTCTTCATTGGCGTCCTT
>DASXOT010000502.1:0-4783 GCA_036494065.1 Chitinophagaceae bacterium | reverse complement strand
TTTAAAACAAATTGCATTCTTTTGTCTCCTGTTGTACATACTTTTCTATCTTCTATGGGGATTGAACTATAGCCGAAAAGGCATTGCACAGCAACTTCATCTTAAAATGACCAGCTATTCAGTAGGAGAACTTGACACGTTGACAAATGTGCTGGAGCAGCGACTCAATTATTATGCATTGCAACTTAAACAAGACCAAAGAAACCTGTTTTATAAAAAAAGAAACCTCTTTCATGAAAGCGAATACGCTTACAAATTAGCCAGCAATTATTATCCTTTTTTGCATTATGAGCCACGATCTATAAAGCCCTCGATTTTTAGTTATGCAGGAGATTTCCTGGGATTTGAAGGATATTACAATCCTTTTTCGGGAGAAGCACAGGTAAACACAACCATACCCATCTTCGAGCAGCCCTTTGTTGCTTGTCATGAAATAGGTCACCAGGTTGGATATGGAAAGGAAAATGAGGCCAATTTTGCAGGCTTCCTCGCCTGTCGCCTTCATCCGTCTCCGGCTTTTCGCTATTCCGTTTATTTCGATATGTACAGTTACGCCATTGGTGAATTTTACAGGAACGATTCCGTAAAGGCAAAAACATATCTCGATTCACTGCATCCCCAGGTTAAAAAGGATTTTGAAGAACTAAGAAATTTTTTTAAAAAATACAAAAACCCAATTGAACCAATAATTACCTGGATTTATGGAAAATATTTGCAAGCCAATAATCAGCCGGCAGGGAAAAGGACTTATAGCGAAGTGATCGCTTTTCTGATCGCTTATCAACGAAAATATGGAGTACAGTCCCTATGAAACAAAATGCCGGGTATTAAGAACGTCAAACATAACCGAACATTGACCGAAGGACAGTTTGGAAAAAAGGTGGGCCAAATATTCTGCTAGAGATCCATTGTCATTGTAGCAAGTTACAATTGTTTTATCGCTGCTATCAGATCCTGTAATACCTTCTTAGCGTCACCAAAAAGCATAGAAGTCTTTTTAAAAAAGAAGAGCTCATTGTCAATACCGGCATAACCAGGTTTCATGCTTCTTTTGTTTACGATGATGGTCTTGGCCAATTCAACGTCGAGGATGGGCATGCCATAAATTGGAGAAGAAGAATCGGTTTTCGCAGCAGGATTTACCACGTCATTTGCACCTAATACAAGCACCACATCCGTAGAAGGAAATTCTTCATTTGCCTGCTCCATTTCTTCCAGGTTATCATAACTCACGTCAGCTTCTGCAAGTAAAACATTCATGTGCCCCGGCATGCGGCCCGCCACGGGGTGTATGGCGTACTTCACATCAACTCCCCGTTCATTCAATAATTTCTCAAGATCGTGACAAGCATGCTGTGCCTGCGCTACAGCCAATCCATAGCCAGGCACGATCATTACCTTTTGGGCATAAGCCAGCACCACAGCGGCATCGCTTAAACTGATTTCTTTGTAGGACCCTTGTTGCTTTTTCGCTGTCGCTTCAGGGCTTCCACCAAATGAACCGATCAATACATTAGCAAGCGAACGGTTCATAGCCTTACACATTAATATAGTCAACAACGTACCCGCCGCGCCTACGAGGATCCCGCCGGTGAGCATTACTTTATTATTATATAAAAATCCTCCACAAGCTGCTGCAACGCCGGTGAAAGAATTCAAAATAGAAATTACCACGGGCATATCCGCGCCACCAATAGGCATTACGAAAAGAACGCCATATAAAATTGCAGCAGCAAGAACCCCATATAACAACACCGCATTTGATGCAGTGATACTGAATAAAAGATAAGCTGCAGTGCCGAGTGTTAGCAACAGCAATAAAATATTAGCAACATGTTGCCCCTTAAAAGCAAAATCCTTTATTCTTCCATTTAATTTCCCCCAGGCTATCATGGATCCGGCAAAGGATACAGATCCAATGATCAACCCTAATAAGATTATCAGCAGCGTTCCACGAAACTCCTCCGGAAGACTTGTATTACCCGAATGACTAATACTGCCAGATACTAAACGATTAAATTCCACAATTGAGATCAACGCTGCACAAGCACCGCCCATACCGTTAAACATGCTCACCATCTCCGGCATTGCAGTCATTTTTATTTTTTTTGCAGCCAGTGTCCCGATTGTCCCTCCAATTAAAATTCCGCCGAAGATCCAACCGTAATTGTGTAACCGGTTACCACTATCATCGCGATATAAAAATATTGTTCCCAGGATCGCGATGATCATTCCCGCTGCAGCGATCTGGTTTCCTTTCCTGGCCCTGTCAGGGTGAGAAAGCATCTTTAACCCCAGGATAAACGTGATAGCGCCTATTAAGTAGCAAAGAGTGAGAAGGTTTAATTCCATAAAATTTAAAATCCGAAAATCGAAATCCGAAGATGAACTTAATTACGATTGATTTTCATTTACAATTTTTCAAAATCTAGTTTTATTTTAAATACATAGGCATATAGAAACATAGACGCACATAGGTTTCAATGATATTTCCTTTTCTTCAAATTAATCCTTTCAAATCCAATAAATCGTAGTTCTTCACTTGGTCTTTTTTCTAAACATTTCCAACATTCTATCGGTTACAACAAATCCGCCGACAACATTAAGTGTTCCCAGTATTACGGCAAGAAACCCAAGACTTAAGGCTAAGTAATTATGTGGTTCGGCCCTTCCCATCACAATGATGGCTCCGATAATCACAACGCCGTGAATCGCGTTGGCACCACTCATCAGCGGAGTATGTAGCACACTCGGTACATGGCCAATCACTTCAATACCCACAAATATCATCAGGATGACGATATAGATCATTTGCTGATTCGAATTAATCCAGGACAAAATAGAGTGCATAGTTTGGCTAATTGTGAATGGTCAATAATTAATTTCAATATTTAATGATCCTATTTAACTCTTACAATTATTTTTAACACATAGCAACATAGAATCATAGTTACACGTAGGGTTAAACACCTTTCTTTCGTCTCCAAATAATCCCTTCAAATCCAATAAATCGTAGTTCTCTTACTTCTTTATCGGCTCACGCAGCTTCCCTTTACCAACTCGTCTTCCCAATTCAAACTCAGGGTGCCTTCTTTGTTTATAATAAGTTGTAAAAAGTTCAAAATATTTTTCCCATATAATTTACTGGCATCATTGGGCATTGTTGCTGGGAAATTACCATTCCCAATAATTGTAACTCCGCCATACTTTACTGTTTCATTATCCCTGGTGAATGGAGTATTGCCACCGGTGGCGGCCGCAATATCAATGATCACGGAGCCATTACGCATGGTCTTGATCATATCTTCTGTAATCAGTATCGGTGCTTTCTTTCCAAAGATTTGCGCGGTGGTGATGATGATGTCCGCTTTGGCGATACTTTCAGCAATCCTCTGTTGTTGACGTTGTTTATAGTCCTCCGTCTGTTCCACAGCATAGCCTCCGGCCTTAGTGGCATCAGCCGCTCCTTCAACCTGCACAAATTTTGCTCCGAGACTGATTACTTCTTCTTTGACGGTTGGTCGTGTATCAAAAACTTCCACGACCGCTCCTAATCTTCTTGCCGTTGCAATAGCCTGCAATCCCGCCACACCAGCACCAAGAATGAGGACTTTGGCCGGTGCAATTGTACCGGCAGCCGTCATAAACATAGGGAAGTACCGGGGATAAACATTGGCGGCTTCCAACACCGCCCTGTACCCTGCAATATTTGCCTGGGAACTCAATACATCCATCGTTTGCGCACGTGTACTTCGCGGCAACATGTCGAGCGAGAAAACAGTGAGTTTTTGTTTCGCGCATTCCTGGACAAAAGCTGCATTGTATAAAGGAAAATAAACGCCAATTAAAATCTTACCGGCTGGGATCGACGAAATCGGGTTGGGCGCATGGATGGATAAAATAATTTCTGCAGATTGTACTACCTCCTCCCGTGATTTGATTTGACCGCCCGCCTTTTGATAACTATCATTATTCGCGAAGGCCTTTTCTCCGGCACCGTCTTCAACGAGCAGGGTAAATCCTTTTTTCAAAAGTTGCCCAACGGCTTCGGGAAGTAATGAGACTCTGGTTTCGTAGGGAGGCTCTCGCAATATGCCTATCGTCATATCCTTTTCTTAAACTTCAAAGTAAAGCAAATTTTTGTCTTGATATCCATATTCCAGGTTTTCGCAGACATCGTGAACTAATGTTTGGCGCAATGAACATTAAAATAACATGCAGCATCCACTTCAGAATTTTTCATTTTGAATTTTGCATTTTCAATTTTGATTTACTAAAAATCCAGGATAGTAAATCTTTTTCTTCAAACGCATTCACCCAACTATTGTGTTTCACGCCGGGATATTCTGTGTATTTGACATCTGCGCTTAACTTCTTTAACCGATGGTAAAATTGGCGTGAAAAGTATACGGGCACTACATCATCATCGGCACCATGGAATATCCATACGGATGTCTGTTTGGCAAATTTATCAGCGGTCGCGATCTTTCCTGCACCGCAAATTGGAAAAGCCGCGGCAAAGATATTTGGATAACGGGCTATTATATCAAAAACGCCCATGCCGCCTTGCGATAATCCCCCAATGTATATTCTATTTGTGTCGGCAAATGACAAACTCATCAAACTATCCAATAACTGTTTTAATAAAAACGTAACGGTAGTCGGTTCTTTTTTGAATGGAAAAATGACATGCTTCAGGTTTCCGGCGGAATCGAACTCGGTGTCAAAATAAGCCCACAGGTCATTTACCGGGCATTGGGGAAAAATTACCAGCGCGGGAAAA
>DASXOT010000501.1:0-1768 GCA_036494065.1 Chitinophagaceae bacterium | reverse complement strand
AAAGAAGATACCCTCAAAAAGACAATTTCCATTACCAAAAAGAAAGGAGGAAAAATCTTTACCCGGGATTCTGTGATTGATGAGATTAGGAAAACGAAAAGAGTGGTGTTGACTTTTGACGACGGGCCAGATCCCGAGTACACGCCTCAGGTTCTCCGTATTTTGGAGAAGGAAAATGTTCCCGCTGCTTTTTTTGTAATTGGAATAAACGCCGAAAATCACCTGCCCATTTTGAAAAGAATTTATCGTGATGGCTTTGAATTGGGAAATCACACATTCACTCACCCCAACATTGCTATGGTTAGTGGAGATCGGGCCGAAGCGGAAATCGAAGCCACCCGGTTGTTGATTGAAACGGCAACCGGAAGAAGCACGATTCTCTTTCGCGCGCCTTACAATGCCGATGCTGAACCCAAAAAACCGGAAGAACTGAAACCGGTCGAAATTGCAAAAAGGGACGGTTATTATACAGTGGGAGAGAGCATTGATCCGGATGACTGGGATTTAAAACATGGCCTTAATGCCGATAGTGTATATAATCGTATCGTTCGGCAATATGAAGAATATGGCGGAGATAAAGGAATCATACTTCTTCATGATGCTGGTGGAAACCGTGATGCAACCGTAGAAGCTCTTCCACGTATTATTGCCTATTTCAAATCAAAAGGAGTCAAGTTTGCCTCGATCAGTGAAATATTGAACCTGCCCAAAGACGCCATTATGCCTCCTGTGCATGGAGGCATTGTAAAATTCAGTGGTTGGGCAAGTGCCATTTTTTACTGGTTTGAAAAATTACTGATCGGTGCTTTTTGGGTAGCGATCGTCCTGGGATTCGGTCGTACCCTGTTTATGGGCATTTTGGCGACCTTGCAATTTTACAGATCCAAAAAAGAAAAAAGATTATTGGCCGGCCTTGCTGATGCTGACGAAAGAGTAAGCATCATTATCCCAGCTTACAATGAGGAAGTAAACGCCGTAAAGACCATTGAGAGTCTTTTGCAACTGGATTATAACAATCTTGATATCGTTTTTGTAGACGATGGTTCCACCGATCACACTTATGAAAAAATTTATGATGCATTCCCGGATAATTCAAATGTGAAGGTGCTGAAAAAAGAAAATGGTGGTAAAGCATCCGCTTTGAACTTCGGCATTGCAAATTGCACCAGCAACTACGTGGTTTGCATAGATGCCGATACGCAATTAATGCCCGATGCGATCAGTAAACTCATGAAGTATTTCACGCATCCTGAGGTAGGAGCCGTGGCGGGTAATGTAAAAGTAGGAAACGAAAAGACCATTCTCACCAAGTGGCAATCTATTGAATACACAACAGCTCAGAATTTCGATCGCCGGGCTTTCGATCTCATAAATTGTATAACCGTAGTTCCGGGCGCGATCGGAGCTTTTAGACGGGAAGCTATTGTAAAAGCAGGAGGGTTTACCAGCGACACACTCGCTGAAGACTGCGATCTCACGGTTCGCATTTTAAGAAATGGATATACTATTCGAAACTGCCCTGAAGCCATTGCAATTACCGAAGCGCCGGAGACATTAAATCAATTCATGAAGCAACGTTTCCGCTGGAATTACGGTATTATGCAAAGTTTTTGGAAGAATAGAGATGTTTGTTTTAACCCCCGTTATAAATCTTTGGGGTTGGTGGCTCTCCCGAATATTTTATTATTCCAGGTATTGACTCCCATTTTTGCTCCTATAGCGGACCTCTTATTTTTTCTGAGCCTGTTTTGGAACCGCCACGATCCCG
>DASXOT010000500.1:0-2211 GCA_036494065.1 Chitinophagaceae bacterium | reverse complement strand
CCAACTGATGCAACAAACCCTTCTGAAATACAATTTGTAGATCATACTTATGGTACCACCGTTGTTACAGCAGCTCAGCAGGCTCAAATATTTGAAAACTATATCAAACAAGATCCTTACCTGAGCGACCACAGGGGTCAGGTTGCAGAAAGAAACGGTGCCAAACGTCCGTGGTACAACAGGCTTGACGCAAAGTTTATCCAGGATCTTTTCACCAATATCGGTAGTCACAGAAATACTCTCGAGTTTAGCGCAGACATTTATAATTTGCCTAATCTGCTGAATAATTACTGGGGCGCAAGGAAAATTTATTCAGTCAATAATCCGCTAACGGTTTCTTCAATTTCAGCAAGCGGCGTTCCTAGTTTCTTTATCACGCCTTACAATGGAGCACCCGTAGCACAGACTTTTATCAGCACTATTTCTACGGCAAATACCTGGGCCATTCAACTTGGCTTACGCTATATTTTCTAACCATCATCTAATGGTTTTGAAAGAAAAGCTTCTCAGTAAGATGAGAGGCTTTTCTTTTATATGCATTGTGAGGCTTAAGATCTTTTACCCCATCCCCATTTTAAGAATTCAGGCATTGCTCTGGCCCAGGTTGCGATATCATGTTTACCATCTTCATAATTAATATAGCAGATGTCTTTTTCATTATAATAACCTAACGATTCCAATTCACTGATCAATGCCAGTGTATCATCGATTGAATCAATGATGCCGTTGTTGTTCCTGTCATGGGTCTCATCGAACGAACCGGTTGTCAGGAAAAATTTTAGCCCCGCGCGGTACTTTCCCTTTTTTATTTGCTGATGCATGATGCGGTGAAGTTCATCTTCATAGTCAGCATCCGTATGATCGAGGCTTCGCCACCACAGTGAACCCGAGAAAATGCCCGCTTTATTGAAATGGGTAGGATAGTTCCAAACAATATCCAGGGCCATAAGACCTCCAAGTGAAAACCCGGCAAAAGCTTTTTCGGTAAACCGGGTAGGATGAAATCTGCCTGCCACCAATGGAAGTAATTCATCAATAATAAATGTTGTATAAAAGGGTGCTTTTTCTCCGCGACCCAGGTAGTCGGCCTGCATGGCAATACCATACTCCGTTTTGCGCTGCTGGCCGGCGTGTATAGCGACACAAATGATGGGATGGATATGGTTCTTCTCTTGTAAACTTTCTAATATATTCACAAGACCCAACTCTTTCATGTTCTGCCCGTCATTGATCAATAACAAGTTAACTTCTGTTAGTGCTCGCAGATTATTAGGAAAATAGAAATCGATCTTTACTTCCCGTTGCAGAAATTTCGAGTGGGTGATAATATTTTCAATTAGAATAGCGGATGCGTTCGCAGCTTGCATATCATAAATATAAAACACAAATGACAATCACGCCAGCGATTCCGGCTTTTCCCGATTGATGCGTTTGGACATGATGCAGCCTGGCAAATTGAGGCATAACCTGGCTTTTATAAATTTTAGTTACCTCATTCGGGTCTTGAAATTTTAAAATACATTTGATCAAACTAATCTGGTTATGAAAAAAATTGGCATTCTGTTCGGAAAAGAAAGAAGTTTTCCAATGGCCTTTGTGGAAAGGATCAATAGTAAAAACATTTCCGGCATTACAGCGGAACCTGTACATATTTCCAAAGCTGCGCAGGGAGAACCCAGCGGCTATAGCGTAATAGTGGATCGTATTTCGCAAGATGTCCCTTTCTACAGAACATGGTTGAAGAATGCGGCGATAACAGGCACTGCTGTTATTAATAATCCTTTTTGGTGGAGCGCGGATGACAAATATTTTAACAACTGCCTTATGACGCAGGTAGGTGTACCTGTTCCCAAGACTGTTATCCTTCCCTCCAGGGAATTGCCCGCGGATACGTCAGATGAATCGTTCAGCAACCTGGAATATCCGCTTGACTGGGAATCGATGTTTAAGTATGTGGGTTTCCCGGCTTATATGAAGCCGTTTGCAGGTGGCGGATGGAAGAACGTTTACAGGCTTGGAAGTGCGGATGAATTTTTCGATAAGCACAACGAGACAGGACAACTGGTTATGCTTCTCCAGGAAGAAATTGTTTTTGAGGAATATTATCGTTGTTATTGTGTAGGGCAAAAACATGTGCGTATCATGTCCTACGAGCCGCGCAATCCTCATCATTTACGCTATGCCGCCGATTTCCAGCCATCCGTGGAGCGG
>DASXOT010000499.1:0-2888 GCA_036494065.1 Chitinophagaceae bacterium | reverse complement strand
CTTGTACCAATAATTCAATTTGCGGAATTGCCATAGACACAGCTCCTGGAACCGTGACATCCTCCTGGTTAATATATTCAAGGATATCGAGGACGTTCATCTTTTCCAGGTGATGATACTCGGAGGCTTGTTCAGTTATTTTTACAAATTCTGTCATAGTATTTATCTGCGATGAAAGGTGATCAGTCCTTCCATAGGATTTTTGATGATCTTTCCTAAATTAAATCCATAGGATTTGCAAAGTTCTTCTATTACATCTTTAAAACCATACGCAATACTTCCCACAAAACTAACGGGCAAAGAAGAAGCTTCTTTATATTTCCGTAAATGATAAAAGAAAAAATCATTTAGCCCATCTTCGATAATATTCTCGATCATAAAATGACCCCGGTTTTCCGCCAGGAAAATCGCAAATCCCGCGAGGTATCGATTGGGCAATGGTTTTTTGTAAACACTTTCCAATATTTCAACAGTAGTTGTGCTGTACTTTGCGTCAAATTTCAATTTCAATTCTTCGTCAAACGTTTCATATAAATAATACTGCAAGACTTTTTTGCCTAAATATGCTCCACTTCCTTCATCACCCAGTACATAGCCCAGGCCGGGACTGTTTTTGACAATTTTTTTTCCATCATAATAACAGGAATTGGAACCTGTGCCTAAAATACTCGCAACGCCTTTTTGATGTCCGCAAACGGAACGTGCAGCAGCCATCAGGTCGTGTGTCACTTCTACGATAGCACCAGGAAAAGTTTGTTGAATAGCTTTCCGGACCATCTTTGCATTCGCCGGATTTGCGCAGCCCGTTCCATAATAATACACCCTGTCAATGGTTGTTTTTTTCAATTTCGGGCACAATTCTTTCAATAAGAGGTTTTCGATCTGTCCTGCATTTAGGAAATAAGGGCTAATGCCCTGGGTAAAAATTATACGTTTGTGATTACCATGCAGCAAACACCATTCGGCTTTTGTAGCCCCGCTATCAGCAATCAATGTAGATGAACTCATAATGAATCAGAACAATAACACAAAAAGTTTTGTTGTAATAAACCTATCCCGGAACCCGTTAAAGGCAAATCCAGTATTTTGCAATCAAATTACAAAGAAAGGAAAGAGATGAATAATAAAAAATTACAGGTTTGGCTTCCCTTAGTATTCTCTATCGTGATGATCGCGGGAATGTTTTTTGGATTTAACCTCCATAAACAAACGGGAAACTCCAAAGGATTTTTTGCTGCCAATAAACGTACGTCCATCGAGGAGGCGCTTGAGTTGATCAAATCAAGATATGTGGATTCGGTTCATTTAGACACGCTAGAAGAAGGGGCCATTCAGCAAATGATGAATGGGCTTGATCCGCATTCACTATATATACCTGCCACCGACCTCAAAGAAGTTAATGAGGATATTGAAGGGAATTTCGAGGGCATCGGCGTTGAGTTCAACATTTTTAACGATACAGTTCATGTGTTATATGTATTACCGGGCGGACCCAGTGATAAAGCTGGTCTGCAGGTGGCTGATCGAATCTTAAAAGTCAATGACCAGATAATCGCTAACAAAAAAATAAGATCTGACGATGTAAAAAAATTGGTGCGTGGTCCAATCAATAGCCAGGTGACATTGACCATTTTGCGAAATAATCACCCAATGAATATCCTGGTAACAAGAGGAAGAATTCCCGTGCCGTCACTGGATGCTGCTTACATGATGGATAAGACGACCGGATATATCAAGCTGAATAAGTTTTCTGAAAATACCTACGATGAGTTTATGGACGGGATGCAGAAACTGGAAAAACAAGGATTAAAAAGATTAATACTTGACCTGAGGGGAAATGGAGGTGGCCTCATGGACGAAGCCATTCAAATAGCTGACGAATTTCTCGACGATAATAAACTGATTGTTTATACAGAAGGTACGAATACACCAAAGAGAGAATATACAGCAAGGCGGCCCGGAATTTTTGAAACCGGCAAATTAGTTGTACTGGTGGACGAACTCTCTGCCAGTGCCAGTGAAATTCTTTCCGGCGCATTGCAGGACTGGGAAAGGGCAACAATAGTAGGCCGACGGACCTTTGGTAAAGGTTTGGTGCAGGAACAGTACGAATTAAGTGACGGTTCGGCAATCCGGCTTACCATAGCCCGATATTACACACCAGTGGGCCGCAGCATTCAACGACCCTATGACAAAGGCAAGAAGGCATACATGGAGGATATCTGGCAGCGATATAAAAGTGGACAGCTTCTTTCGGCCGACTCAAACAGGATTATCAATGACAAAGTGTTTACTACACTGGGAAAAGAAAAAAACAAAGTCTATGGTGGTGGTGGCATCATGCCTGACGTTTTTGTGCCAATCGACACGAATGATATTCAGCGGAATGTCACACAACTGTACCTGGAAACAACCTTCAATAACTTTATCTATACTTATTATATTCACAACACATCCGAGTTTGACAAGTTTAAATCTGCTGTCGATTTCGCAGAACATTTTCCTGATATTAATGATGCCTGGAAACAACTTGAAAACTATGCGCTGAAGGATTCCATCTATCTAAAAAACATCTCTGCCAGGGACCAGGAAGGCATCAAAGAAAGATTAAAAGCTTACCTGGCTCGTTATAAATGGAGAAGCGAAGGATTTTATGAAGTGATCAATCTGAATGACCCGGATGTGAAAAAAGCCCTGGATGTGATAAATAGCAATCAACGATAAGAGGGGATTTTTGAATTTGCATTTCTAAAAATCTACCAGGCAACAACAAGACAGGGGATGAAAAGAACGAGATCGGCAATATGCGCTATCCATTCAATACGCGTAAGGCGGCTTACAGGAAAGGAAATCGCGGCGAGGCAATAACAGCGCGATCCATACTGGTA
>DASXOT010000498.1:0-4247 GCA_036494065.1 Chitinophagaceae bacterium | reverse complement strand
GTCGCGAGGCAAAACGTAAAGCCGATGAATTGCTTGAAGAGTTCGGGCTCACCGAGGCAGCAAAACGTCCATTGGCGAAATACTCCGGCGGGATGCGACGCCGGCTCGATCTGGCAGCCAGTTTAATTGCCAGACCTCCATTGATTTTTTTAGATGAACCCACTACCGGCCTCGATCCGCGCACACGCAACCAGATGTGGAATACGATTCGCCGGCTTGTGAGCGATGGTTCAACAGTTGTATTAACAACGCAATACCTCGATGAGGCAGATCAGCTCGCCAACAGGATTGCGGTAATTGATCGTGGTAAAGTAATTGCGGAGGGCACACCGGCCGAACTCAAAGCCAGGATAGGCACTGCATCACTTGAACTACAATTGTCCGATAATGAAAACCTATCGCGTGCTAAAGAGATCATTCAGCAAATGTTAATGGCTGAAGTGCATGCCACAGCCGGTAATATTATTACAGCGCCCATGGTAGATGCTGAAGTTGTAACTGATCTTTTACTTGCGTTACGCAATGCGCGTATTGGACTTTCAGCAGTAAGCGTTAAATCACCCACACTGGATGAAGTCTTTCTCACACTTACGGGTCATCATACCGAACAACAAACAGCCACAGTTGATAACTAAAATATTTATATGCATTTCAACGGAAAAAAACTCAGCAACTCAACAAGCTTTGCATTGACGGTTCAGCAATCCATCATAATGGCTTATCGCGGCCTGATCAAAGTACGCCGCACGCCTGAACAACTGATTGATGTAACCCTTCAGCCTATTTTATTCACCCTCATGTTTACATATCTTTTTGGCGGGGCCATCGCAGGTGATGTTCATGCTTATCTTCCTATTATAATACCCGGTATTTTAGCACAGACCATTCTTACCGGTTCTGTTGCTATTGGCGTAAACCTGCGGGAAGACATGAACAAGGGTGTCTTTGATCGTTTTCGTTCTCTGCCGATTGCCCGCATTGCGCCATTGGCAGGTGCACTCATGGCCGATGCAATCCGGTACGTAATAATAACGGTACTTACATTTTCTATGGGTTATATTATGGGCTTGCGTCCACATGCAGGTTTTATCGGCGTATTGGAAGCAAGTGTGCTGGTGATATTTTTTGCATGGTGCATCAGTTGGATATTCGCTTTCTTTGGAGTGATTGCCAAAACTGCATCTGGTGTACAGGGTATATCCATGATGATACTTTTTCCTCTTACTTTTTTATCCAATGCTTTTGTGCCAGTAAATACATTACCTAAACCGCTTAAATGGTTTGCAGAAGTTAATCCTGTTTCTCATTTGGTAAATGCCATTCGAACTCTTTTAGAACAAGGCAAAACCAGCTATGATTTTTGGCTGAGCCTTGTCGGCGCAGTCATTATCATGGTCGTTTTTTCATTTATTAAGGTAAAAATGTATACGCGTAAGGCAGCCTAAGAAATTGAAAAAAACCTGGCATTGACTCTTAAAAAATGCAGGCAATTCCGCTGCGGAACGGTTTTGTTATGCTATGAAAAGAGATAGTTAGATTGCATGGAAATAATTCGGCTTGCGACTTTCTATTTACTTCTTGCTAATGCGATATATGTCGCCATCATCGGTAATGGCGTAAAGCATATTATCAAAATAGGTTACGTCGCGAATTCGCTGATTTTTATCAACCAATAATCTTTCTTCACCAACTACTTTGTTATTCCTTATCACAAGCCGGTCAAGATGCTGTCCGCTAAGTGAGCCAATAAATAAATTATTCTGCCACTCAGGTATGGCATTGCCCTTGTAAAAGCAAATACCACTTGGCGATATCACCGGGTCCCAATAGTAAACCGGTTGCTCCATTCCCGCTTGTTGCTGAATGCCATCGCCGACCTTTTCACCGCTATACTCGCGTCCATAAGTAATAATAGGCCAGCCGTAATTTTTGCCTGGTCGTATTATATTTATTTCATCGCCACCTCGTGGTCCAAATTCTGATTCCCATAATTCACCGGTTGCGGGGTTTATGTCAAGCCCTTCGGGATTGCGATGACCGTAAGAGTATACTTCAGGCATAGCACCCGGTTGATTAAGAAACGGGTTGCCGGTCGCGGGCTTGCCATCAGTGGTTATCCTTATTATTTTTCCAAGATGAGAATCTAATTTTTGTGCCTGCACGCGGCCTTCGGAAACAAATTTTTCACCAACGCTAACAAAAAGGTTCCCGTCTTTATCAAATATCAGCCGTGAACCAAACTGTAAGCTGCTGTTCACAGCCGGCGTGGCGCGAAATATTACTGTTACGTTGTCAACTTTGCCTTCGGCTTCGTTCAATTTCCCTTTGGCAACAGTGGTTAAACTGCCTGGAGGATATTGTTCTGAATAGCTCCAATAGACTATTTTATTGTTGCTGAAGTTTGGATCGAAGGCCACATCAAGCAGTCCTCCCTGCCCTTCATAAACTACCTTGGGAAAGCCCGTGATCTTTTTTACCAAAGCGCCGCTTTTATCATGAATTTCCATATAACCCGATTTTAGTGTCACCATCAACCTGCCGTCAGGCATTGCGACAATGGCAAATGGACTTCCCAGTTTTTCCGCTATTTTTTCAACTTTATATGGAGTACTTGTTTTGACACCACCAATTCTTGTTTGTCCGCTAAACGCCGGCTTGTAATCACTGTTTGGTGTTTTTGTTTCGACAGGCGGTAGGCTATCGGAAGAGCCTTTATTATTATTAGCAGGTTCATTGTTGGCGCAACTTGTTAAGCAAATAAAAATGAAAATAGCTGCCAAAATAAAGTTGCTTCTTGTCCGCATAATGATGTAATTATTTGAGATTGGGCTGGTCATTATATAAAATTTATAGCGTTAATCTTCTGATATGCATTCCTGGTATTTTTTGAATGTGGGTTGGTATATCATAAATTTAAGTGTTAGCAACAACAGTTAAGCCTCATGATGAAACTTTTCCTGGCATTCGGTTTTTTGGCAATAGTAGTAATAAGCGACAAAAATAATAGCTAATCGTTATTTTTTTTAAGCTTGCATCAAGACAAATTCAATCCCGGTAATTACCTTCTTAAACTTGCTCCATGTAAACCTGATGGCGGACATTTCGCAGCATTGGAACAACCCGGAGTCTTAGCAAATGATATTTTCGAGTTTGCAAAAGAATTGAATTTATAAAAGGGCGATCTCGGGCCAGTTTGCCTTTTCGACGCGGACCCTCTCAGCTAACCTTCTTCTATCCAGAGATTCCTTGGTCAAGTTTTATATCTATTTATAATATTGGATCTTTTTAAGCCGTTGGAATAGTTTATTCTGTAAAATAATCGGGCAAAACTGTGATTATTTTATCATTTCTGCGTATCATAGAATACCGACTGTCTAATCAAAGATGAAAACCGAACAGGGTAATGAAAATTTTCTCAAACTGATCTCAGAGAATAAGGGAATTATTGTTAAGATATGCAACTCTTATTGCTACAATAAGGTTGACAGGGAAGACCTTGCCCAGGAAATTATGTATGTTCTTTGGAAGGGTTATAAAACTTATAACCCGGCATTCAAGTTTAGTACATGGATGTACAGGGTAGCGTTAAACGTGGCCATTTCATTTTACAGAGCCACAAAAAAGCTCGATAATAATATCTCCCTGGCAGACATTTCCTTTGAGATAGAAAACAAAATGAATAATGAAACGACACCGGAAGAAAATGTCAAAACATTACAAAAGGAGATTTCACTTTTGAATGAGTTTGACAAAGCCTTGGTGATGCTCTATTTCGAAGAAAAGAGTTATAAAGAGATTGCAGAAATAATGGGCATATCAGAGACCAATGTTGCTACCAAAGTGAATAGAATTAAAAAAAGATTAAAACAAAATATCACTAACGCAATAAAAAGATAATTATGGAAGATGTTGAACTGAAAAATATTTGGAATGAGTATAACCAACGGCTTGATGAGGCAAAGGTTTTAAATCTTCAATCCTGGGCGGTTAATATTAAAACATTTGAATACTTACAGATGCGCAAGGTCCGGTCGAAACTTAAAGGGGTGTATTCAATTAAGATGTGGGGAGTTTTCCTCGGACTACTATGGGTCTTATTTCTTGGGATTCTTGTTTATGGAAATCAATTTTGCAATCTATTTTTTGCCACGTCTGTAATTGTGATCATGCTTTTTTCAATCGTGGCGATTGCCTTGTACTTAAAACACATGGTACTGATAAATAAAATTAGCTATGGAGAAAATGTG
>DASXOT010000497.1:0-4321 GCA_036494065.1 Chitinophagaceae bacterium | reverse complement strand
GACCGGTTTTCTTAAACCCTTGCGCTTTCTCCATTACTTCTGCAAAACGAAAAATTAAATTCCGATCTCCGTTCTTAATCCTCTTCCTGAAATCTTCGGTGATCGGAATCGCATTTTCAACAGTGACATAGGGAAGAATTTTTTTTATTGTCGCAATATCCCATGATGGCACTGCCTGTAACTCGTAGATGCTAACCAACCTGCCTAGTAAATTTCGATAAGTTATTAAGTTGTCAATCTGCAAATCATTCAGAAAAATTAATTGCTTCAGTTCATTTACGTCTGCCAAGTTCAAATTCATTGGATGTCTTTTGAAGTGATCCAGTTGTTGTAAATAAGAATCATCGGTTATATCTGCTTGCTGCGCATCGGTGAGATTTTCAAATTGCTGTTGCGTAGACTCAGGAATTTCCTGCGAGCTGCACTGCAAAAAAGAAGAAAGAAATAGTAAATGAAGCAATCCTTTTTTCATTTCTCTTTCCTATTGAACGCATACAATAAAAGAAGTCCCGGAGTTATTCCCAATTGAGGATGATAGCTGGCTATTGTGTCCAGCCGAAAAGAGTTCCACCTGAACCCAACCCCGAAATAGATGATCGACATTTCCGTTGATACACCGATTCGTGTTAATACTTGCGGCAAAAATTCGTATTGTAATCCCGCCTTTATGTTTACCGGTTCTGTTTCGACTTTCTCAATTTCCATATTTATAAAAAATTTCTGCGATGGTTCATAACCGATTGCCGCCGAATAAATGGAAGCCAGTTTTTCACTTTGTTCATTTCGCAGTTTCCCACCCACCGGATTATAAATATGCAGGCCGGCATTCAACTTATCCGTAAGATGTAAAATCGTTCCCAATTCAAAGTTTACGGCTGAAACACTGCCATATCCCGTAACGCGGATTGCACTATAATTAAATTGAACGCCGATATCTACTTTATCTCCCAGGCTTTTCCCATAAGCAAGTCCCAATTGTGTTTCATTGTAGTCGGAAAAACCGTAATAACGGGTATCCAGGCCAAAATTTCCTGGTGGTACCGATATAACAATTGACGCTTGGTACAAACTCAATTCGTTTAATAGAAATCGTTTTTCTCCATAAATACCCGCTGAGGCACTCGTTATTTTGGCCAGGGAAGCCTGGTTGGACTGCCATGAAAATGCGTCGACATGATTGTTGCTGTACGCACCAACGCCGAGATATGCAACAGACAATCGTTGATGAATGGTTTGAGAAACTCCCAACAACGAAATGCAAAAAAACACGATGGTTATCATCATTCTCACAGCGATAAGATTTGAATCCAAATTACATTCTTTGCGAAGCGAGACAATGTGTTTTACACGTCTAACTCTGGGGTTTACCACTATCTTTGCGCCATGCAAATTTTAGACGGGAAAAAGGCCGCACAGGCGATAAAAGATGAATTAAAATTAGACACCGCCCAATTATCTGTTGAGGGTAAAAAACTCCCCCACCTGGTTGCTATTTTGGTCGGAAATAATGGAGCGAGCGAAACCTATGTTTCAGCTAAGGTAAAAGCCTGCGAAGAGGTCGGCTTTAAATCAACATTGATACGGTTTGAGGAATCAACTTCTGAATTAAAGCTGTTGGAACAAATCCGGGAACTGAACAATGACCCTGATGTAGACGGGATTCTTGTACAATTACCTCTTCCCAAACATATTTCCGAGGATAGCGTTATTGATGTGATCGATCCCGACAAAGACGTGGACGGTTTTCACCCTGTAAACGTCGGCAAAATGGTCCAGGGGTTGCCCTCGTTTATTTCAGCAACTCCGTACGGAATTATATTGCTGATGAAACATTATAATATCGAGACAAAAGGAAAATATGCAGTGATCTTAGGTCGCAGCGGCATTGTTGGTCGACCCATTAGTATCCTATTGAGCAATAACTCCGACCCGGGAAATTGTACAGTAACCGTTTGCCATTCAAAAACAAAAAACATAAAAGAAGTCTGTTTGCAGGCCGATATCATCGTGGCTGCACTCGGACGGGCAGAATTTGTAACTGCAGATATGGTGAAAGATGGCGCAGTGATTATTGATGTGGGAATTACCCGCGAAGCGGATCCAACCAAAAAAAGTGGCTTCAGATTGAAAGGCGATGTTAATTATGAAAGCGTAGCACCCAGGTGTTCCTGGATAACACCGGTGCCAGGGGGCGTTGGACCCATGACCATTGCGGCTTTATTAAAAAACACTTTTTATTCCTGTGTTTTAAAAAATGGCCGATAACAATTGCGATGTACATGATCAATGATTTTGTGAAAATAGAATCCAACAAGAGTATTAGTTCTTCTTTGCCTGTAATGGAGCATTTTTATACACTGCAGGGAGAAGGTTTTTACCAGGGAAGGGCTGCCTATTTTATCCGGCTTGCCGGTTGTGATGTGGGCTGTGTATGGTGCGACGTAAAAGAAAGTTGGGATATGAAAAATCATCCCGTCATGCGGATTGAAGATTTGATAATGGAGATAAAAAAAACGTCGGCGCAAATTGCAGTTATTACCGGTGGCGAGCCATTGATGCACGATCTCACTTATCTTACCGGCAAACTTCATGATAATGATTATAAAGTTCACCTGGAAACTTCTGGTGCTTATCCATTGACGGGAAATTGGGATTGGATCTGCCTGTCACCGAAAAAATTCAAGGAGCCGTTAGTTGCGATATTGCCAAAAGCTAACGAACTAAAAGTTATTATTTTTAATAAATCGGATTTTGAATGGGCTGAAACATATGCTTCCGAAGTCTCTCCAAATTGCAAGCTGTATTTGCAACCAGAATGGGAGAAGGCTTCGCGCATGACCCCTTTGATCATAGAATATATAAAAGCTCATCCTCAATGGGAATTAAGTTTGCAGATTCATAAATATATTAATGTACCCTAGCGAATTGCCTTCTGTCCTGAGAATAAAAATCGAATAGTTTCGTTATTGAATTAATGCTGATACCAATGAAAAAAACTTTTTTGTTCCTTTTCACTATCTCTTTATTTGTTAGTTCATTTTCCCAATCTTATGATCCCACCAAGGTGAGCAAAAAGGTCTTTTCCATCTATCTGCAGGCCATACAAAATGCGGAAGGAGGAAATTTTAAGGAAGCCATCAATTTGCTAAATCAATGTATAAAGATAGACCCAAAAGATGCGGATGCGTTTTTATCCATGGGCGGCATTTATGGACAAATGAAAGATTACAAAAGCAGCACTGATAGTTATGAAAAAGCATTTGCAATTGATTCAAACTACACCAACGAATATAAACTTCCTTATTCCATTAATCTCGCAGGCCAGGGAAGATTTGACGAAGCATTGGCTGCAATCAATAAATTGCTGGGTAGTGAAAAAATAATGCCGGCGACGAAAAGAGCAGCGGAATATCGAAAGACAACGTACGAGTTTGCCGTTGATTATTCAGCAAAGCATCCCAACTCTTCGTATCAATTTATACCTGTTAATCTCGGCGATAGCATCAATACATCAAGTTCTGAATACTATCCGTCCATCACGATCAACGACAGCTTGTTTGTTTTTACAAGAAGAGGCGCTGGTATTCGTGAGGATTTTGTGGAAAGCACATTATTGCCGAATCATCAATATGGCCACGCAAAAAATATAAGCGGCAGTATCAATGAAGAACCTTCAAAAGGCGCTATCAATATTTCGCAGGACGGAGAGTGGCTGATCTTTGCAGGAAATTTTGAGACAAAAGGATTTGGCAATTTTGATCTTTATATTTCATATGTCACACCCCAGGGATGGAGTGAACCGATTAATATGGGATCTGGAATCAATTCGGAATTTTGGGAAAGTTCTCCAAGCCTGAGCCCGGACAAGAAGACTTTATACTTCAGCAGCAATCGACCAGGTGGCTATGGAGGCAAAGATCTTTATGTTAGTTACAGGGGAGCAAATGGAAAATGGAGCAAGGCAGAAAATATGGGACCACTTGTTAATACAAAAGGGGATGAATTAGCGCCATTCATTCACGCCGACAACAGCACCCTTTATTTTACTTCTGACGGTTTGCCCGGTTATGGAGGAAGCGATCTTTTTATGATGAGGAAGAAAAACGCAACCGAATGGAATGCTCCGGAAAACCTGGGTTACCCGATCAACACGATCGAAAACGAAGGAAGTCTGTTTATCGCATCTAACGGCATTGACGCATACTATGCAAGTGACAGGGCCGATACACGTGGAGGATTGGATCTTTATCGCTTTGAATTACCTCCCAACGCCCGTCCTGCAAAGACTCTTTATGTTGAAGGAACAGTATTTAATGTAAAA
>DASXOT010000496.1:0-2954 GCA_036494065.1 Chitinophagaceae bacterium | reverse complement strand
AAATGATCACCGGGAATAAGGGGCTCCGGTTATTTTTTTGGATCGCCATTCTTTTGCCTCGAAGTTTCTTTAAAGATTTTATAAATAATTCCAGCCAACACCATTACCGGTAAGATCAACACGAGCAAAGGTGCGGAAATTTTTAACCATTTATCAGCTTTTAATCCAATGAAAACAGCCAGCCCCAGGGCCACAAAAATCTGGGTCCCGATGCTGGCATAGCGAAGAAGGTCACTGTAGTTTTTATTACTGGGCTGTTGCTTTGACTCCATTTGTGCTAGTCGCCATCTCTACGATATTCTTCACATTGATCTTATCGTTATTTCCCATGTGGCATTGACCATTAAATACTGCAGTAGGTTCTATTTGCAATTTACCTGCATTGATATTTCCATTCACAACACTATCGCCGCGCAATTGCAACAGATCCTTTGTTTTAATATTGCCAGAAACTTTTCCGACAATATCTGCCTGGTTACCGGAAATATCACCCTCCACATTGCCGGTGGCGCCAATTACAATCTTAGCAGTGCTGCTTACATTACCGATGATGTTTCCATCGATCCGCAGATCGCTATTGCTGCTGATGTCGCCTTTGAGTGTGGTGCCTGCACCAATCAGGGTAGTGCCATTAGCACCATTGGTTTTTTCATTGATCATAATCGTTGTAGGTTTGTTTTTAAACATAGGTAGTGATTTCATTTTTGGATCGCCGGGTTGTCTGAGGAACATTCGCCCCTAATCATTCGACTCATCCTTCGGCAAACTTATCTTCGTAGTATCAAGGCTCTCCGTGGCATCGCCCTTCAAAACTTTCTTTAATCCATCTATATAACGCGCCTGGTACCCGATCTGTTGTTCAAGGGAATCAGTTCTATATTTTAATTGTCGGTATTCCCTGCCGATCTTAAGATCATCATACCCGGGTATATAGTATTTTAAAGGAGTAAAAACTATCAACGCAACCGTAAATCCCACAAGCACTACAAAAATGGTACTCATCATTACGTATACACTCAGCCTCGATAATTTAAAAGTTACCACTTCTTCATAAGTGTCATCGTTCATTACTACCAACCTGTAGCGATTCCTCAGCCGTTTAAACGTGCTGTTTGTATCAAATTTTACCATAAACTAAGTATATCTGCTAAAGATAATAAAAGGCATAGATAAATACTAGTGGCCCAAATAGATAGATAATATCGATTTTACTTGGACAACCTTAAATGGCATTGTTTTAGAAGTTTTGCTGTAATAACAATTGACCATTAAATTAAATTTTTAAATCATGAAAGCGCTATTGAAATTTTTCGGATTGATGCTGTTCGCTTTCGCATCTTATACGGTAACTGCCCAGGATACAACTAAAAAAACGACAGAAACCATAAAGAAAACGGCCAGGAAAGTGGGTAATAAAACAGCAGAAATTGCATCGAAGGGAAAATCTTCGATGACTGACCAGGTTTATAAAAACAAAGTTGGCCCTGATGGCCAGAAAATCTATATCGATGATCATTCGAGATACTATTGGATCGATAAAAAAGGCCACAAGAATTATGTGGCAGAAGACGAGCTAAAGGATAAATCTCACTGATCGTTGATAGGGATGGCCTTCTAAGTATCGGGAAGGCCATCCTCATTATCCGCTTGGCGAACTTTGGTCATTCGAGATAGTTGTTTCAGACTTCAATGAATCACATCCTTGTTTTTGTTCAAACTTTTTTCTTCATCTTTGCTTCGATCATAATATTTAGAATTCTGAAAACTAGTTTGACATGATTGATCTCTCTAACGAACTGGCAGTAGGCATCGATATTGGAGGAACTAATACGAAATATGGCATCGTTAATCACCGGGGAGAAATCCTGGAGAAGGGCGATTTGCGAACGGACGCATACCCAAAAGTCAACGACTACGTGGACGGTTTGTACGATACGCTGAAGCCAATCATTGACAAACATAATGGCGGAAAGGCCATCAAAGGAATCGGCATTGGAGCTCCGAATGGAAATCCCTTTAGCGGCACCATTGAGTATGCTCCTAACCTGAGATGGAAAGGAGTTATTCCTTTATGCGACCTGGTAACGGCAAAGTTCAAAATGGCCTCTGTAATCAATAACGATGCTAAAGCAGCGGCTATTGGCGAAATGACCTATGGAGCCGCAAGGGGCATGAAAGATTTTATCATGATTACTCTGGGAACCGGTGTAGGCAGTGGCATTGTTGTAAATGGGCGTGTGGTATATGGTCATGATGGATTTGCCGGCGAATTGGGACATACGACCATACGGCCGGGAGGCAGGATACATTCCGGCACAGGAATGCATGGCACGCTTGAAACATATGCTTCAGCAACCGGCATTGCTATCACGGCAAACGAGATGCTGGATGAAAACCCGAAACAGGAAAGCCTCATGCGACAGTACAGTCGCGAAGAAATGTCGGCAAAAATAGTAGCGGAAGCTGCTGAAAAAGGTGATAAGCTGGCACAGGAAGTGTATCGCTTTACGGGACAAATATTGGGTGAGGCTTTGGCCAATTTTGTAATGTTTTCATCACCCGAAGCGATCATCCTTTTTGGAGGTGTAATTAAAGCCGGCGACCTGATACTCGAACCGACAAGAGAACACATGGAAAAGAATATGCTTCCCATTTTCCAGAACAAGGTCAAACTCGTATTCAGCGAATTGAAGGAAGCAGATGCCGCCATATTAGGCGCGAGCGCTCTCGTATGGGAAATGAAAGATGGTTCAACCTTTTAAGGTTCAGGGATTGTAAACCGCAGCGCCTGTAATTTTTAAATCATTTTTTTGCTGTGTGTATAGGATCAACTGCCAACCCTGTTTATCGGAAGTTGATTTATTATCGACGATATCTGCAGGAACGGAAATTTGCACACTCATTTTTTCTTTCGCTGGTTGCTCCAGAAAAGTTCTGACCACATTTGTATGAGA
>DASXOT010000495.1:0-3107 GCA_036494065.1 Chitinophagaceae bacterium | reverse complement strand
ATTTTCATGTTCATGGTTTTTATACCGACATTTTCAACGCCATTGAATGTAAATGTGATTTGAGAATATCCATCCAGCTCGTTTTTCTTTCCACTTATCACCAATTCATAAGGAAGTTTGGTTTCGCCCGCTTGTAGGTAGCCGATCCATACACCCGTCATATCCTGCGAAAACAATTGGAGTGGAAAAAGGAAGAGAAGAATAAGAATTTTCATACTCACAAAATTTGAAGATGGCATGCGCGATTAAGATACTTCAAATTGTTTAAAAGCACTACCTGGCTAATTGAGTTTCGTGAAAACTGAGAAATGAGAGGGCTAAGAAGCAAACACAACAAATAAGCGATGCCTCAACTTAAAAAAATACTCTTTTTGATTTCCCTTCTGGCAACATGTTTGGGGTAATAGTTCTGTCAATGCATTTTGTACTCTTAAACCCTAATATTATGAAACTGAAAATCTTGATAATGGCGGCAGGCTTGGTGGTATTTGTCTCTTGCGGACCTTCATACAGGGTAGCAGATCAATCAAATCCTGAAGGCAATGGCAACGTGCCCGCTGCAATTCAATCTTCTTTTAACTCCCAATACCCAACGGCAACGGATGTAATGTGGACACCGTATGACGCGAACAATCTTCCTATTGACTGGACACTTACAGGATGGAATGATGTGGGAGATGGCGCTTACGTGTCTACATTTACTTTGGATGATAATCAATACTATTCCTGGTATGATGCCAGCGGCAATTGGATAGGAAGTACGTATGCTATTCGCGATTATTCAACTTTACCGTCGCCTGTGAGCACTACAATCAGTGGCAAATTCCCTGGTTATACCATCACATCAGTGAACAGCGAATTGCAAAAAGACAAAATGAACTATGAAATAACACTCAAGAATGCAGATGGCAAAGCGAAAGTCGTTATAGATTCGAACGGTAATATTGTTAAACAAAAGATGGTAACTAAGTAGCGTGAATCGTGAGACGTGAAATGTGAGTAAAAAATAGACTCTCACGATTCACGTCTCACGATTGACCTTTTCCGTACTATTTCCGTACTATTTATTCCAGTGGTATTCTTTGTCCATTTTTACTCAGCCAGGCATTAAATGATTGCAAAGCTGGGTTTAGTTTTTTGCACAGTTCGACATCCCTGACAGCATTTAATTCAGTTTCAAATTCAACGTAGAACTGGAACATATTTCCTAAATCATCTGCACCGGGAAAGCCAAAGCTTCTGTAAACAGCAGGCGTCACAGCATTGTAACTTACGGGCTCAGGCAAGGCTTTAGACATTGCATCAGCCATTTCCTGCCCCGATAAGTAGCCGCCTGCAACCCCAACTGTTTTTCCAATAAATTCTTCGCCTTTCTTAAATATACCCAATGCACATTTACCTATATCCTCGGATGCCACACCGGCCATTTTAGATTGACCAATTGGAAGTGTAAGAGCCAGTTTGCCATCCGCGCCTCGCTTAGGGCCCAGTCCGAAGAAAATAAAATTATCCCAGTAAAAAGAAGCTCTCAAAAAAGTAACAGGCACTCCGGCATCAACGAATAGCTTGTCGGATTCACCTTTAGCATCAAAATGAGGAACCTTATATTTTCACATTAGTGTCGGCATACGATCGTCATGAAGTGGAACATAATCGCGCGTGTCTTCAAGCGTGGACCAAATGGCATGTTTCAGGTCAGCGGCTTTTGCAGCATTTGCAAATATGGCTGCTTCGGCCTTTTCCTTTTCGGGTGAAAAGTGAGCCCAGTAAAATGTGACAAAGTACGCACCATACGCGCCTTTTAACGCATTCTGAACACTTGCAGCATCGCCAATATCGCCGGGAAAAAGCTCTGCACCAAGCTTTGCGAGTTCTTTTGCTTTTTCCGAGTTTATATCTCTTGTCACGGCGCGAACAGAGAATTCACTCTGCGGATCACTGAGAATTGCGTGCGCCAACCCGCCACCCTGGGCGCCGGTTGCACCAAAAACAACGATTAATTTCTTTGAAGGCATAAATAGAATTTTTTTATAGTAAATGGAATAGCGCTTTCAAGGGAGAGAAAAAATAAAAGAGTCGCAAAAATAGGGATTCATTGTTTAATCATTGAACTTACCTTTTTTCCCATTAACTATAAAAATTGCCTTGTGTACTTTCTAACTCGATACAAAATGTTCCAACATTCCCATAACGAATGTTACAATCAAAAGTGCCAGGCTGACGATAGCGGCTGATTTTTCCAATTCTTCATTTTCCATAGCCAGATCTCATTTGTTTTATAAATACGGTTTATTTACTTAATGTAAAATCTGTGCCAGCTATCTTCGACGTTCTATCTTCTGTCTTCCAGTCGAATCCGTACCTTCAGATCATGCGTTCGCTTTATTTTATTCTTTTGTCTTTTTGGGCAATCAGGTCATTTGCGCAACCTGTAACTGATACAGTTTTAAAAAATATCCTTGAAGAAAACAAGAACCCTGTCTTTCAGCAGGTACTCAATGATCCTCAAACCTATCGGCTGCAGATCATTTACACAGCGATCAACAGGGACAAACATAATAAGCCTCATTTCAAAAATTATTACTACAACTCAGACCCTTCATTTTACTTCAATCCAGCCTCAACCGTAAAACTTCCCCTGGCAGTCCTGTCCCTTGAAAAAATAAATAAGATGCACATTGCCGGAGTAAGTAAATACACTCCCATGCAATTTGACAGTAGCGATGAGAGGCAGATTGCGCTATATAAAGACACCAGTTCACAAAATAAACTTCCTTCCGTCGCTCAATTCATTCGCAAGGCATTCCTGGTAAGCGATAATGATGCGTATAATCGCATGTACCAATTTATGGGTCAACAGGATATTAACCGAACACTGCATGAGAAGGGTTATAGCGACGTTCGCATAACTCGCCAATTTATGGGTTTCACGCCGGACCAAAATCGCCATACCAACCAGATTCGCTTCCTACGTGAGGACGGCAGTCTCCTCTATAATCAGCCAGCCTCTTACAATACCGATTCATTTAAATTCCCTTCTCCTATTAAAATCGGCAATGCTCATTATGATCAAAATGATAGCCTCATCCATGAACCAATTGATTTTA
>DASXOT010000494.1:0-2642 GCA_036494065.1 Chitinophagaceae bacterium | reverse complement strand
GTCATGGTGATGTAAATGTGGATTCGCATCTTGATTTGCCTGTGATTAATAAATCACGTCAACAACTCGATACATTAGAATTAAAGCCGTTTAAAGCGTTGTTTGCGGCGGGTGTGGGAAGCGTGATGATCGCTCATCTTTTCATTCCCGCGATCGATACCACTCCCAACATGGCTACGTCGCTTTCGAAGAATAACGTTACGGACTTGCTGAGAAAAGATCTTGGCTTTAATGGGCTAGCCTTTACCGATGCGTTAGAAATGAAAGGTGTTTCAAAATACTGGCCCGAAGGAGAAGCGGCTGCCCGGGCATTGATCGCTGGAAATGATATGTTATGCCTGCCGGAAAGCGTACCCGATGCAATATCTGCCATTAAAAAGGCGATCGATGAAAAAAAGCTGGACGAAGGAGAAATGAACGAGCGGGTAAAAAAAGTTTTGCGGGTCAAATACAAGGGGGGTTTAAGCAATTGGAAACCTATTGACACTACTAATCTTTTAAAAGATCTGAATGCAAAAACAGATGAAATAAGACTGCGCGTGGCCAGGCAAACCATGACGGTTGTGAAGAATCACATTACGAAATTTAATGCGACACCCAAAATTGCCTGTGTGGCAATCGGGAGTACTTCTCCCAATTTTTTTTGTAAAGCTTTGCAGCAAAGAAAAAAAGCAGATGTTTTTACTTTTTCTTACAGGGACGGAGCAGAAAGATCAGCCTCTGTTTTACAACAGATCAAGGACGGCAACTATGATGAAATTGTGGTGAGCGTAAGCGACTATAGCCTGAGGCCGGCAAATAATTATGGCATAAGTAATGCCGCCATCGAATTTTTTAATCAGCTGCAACAATTCAATACAAAGAATTACATTTTTGGAAATGTATTGGCTATCAAAGATTTTTTATCAGCACACCATCTTGTCGCCTGCTACCAGGATGATGATATTACACAATATACAGCGGCCGATCTTTATTCAGGAGAACTAAGAACCAAAGGGGTATTGCCAGTCTCGGTGGCTGAATTTAAATATGGGTATTCAGCTTTTGTGCCACAGGCTAACTATGCGTATAGCAAATTTTATAAAGTTGACTCGATAGCAAACGACGCTATTGACAAGGGTGCTTTTCCCGGATGTGTTGTATTGGCTGCAAAAGACGGAAAAATAGTTTATCAAAAAACATTTGGGCACTATCAATATAATCCATCTTCGCCATCTGTGAAAGCGGAAAGTATTTTCGATTTAGCTTCCGTTACTAAAATCTCCGCTACTACCATTTCTATTATGAAATTATATGACCAGGGGAAAATTAAGCTCGATAAAACACTGGGCGATTATTTAACATGGACGAAAGGGACTGACAAAGCTCACTTGCGAATCGAAGATATTCTGTTGCACCAGGCAGGGCTCGTTCCCTTTATACAATTTTACAGGGAAACGATCGATAGCAGCACTGGCATTCCCAACCCAACAATCTATTCCAACGAAGAGAAACCCGGCTTCAATGTGCGGGTCGCAGAAAATCTTTATTTGAGAAATGATTGGGAAGATAGTTTGTGGCAGCGAATCTTAAAAAGCCCATTGGGTCCTCCACATAAATATGTTTACAGCGATAATGATTTTATTTTCCTGGGAAAAATTGTGCATGCGATTACCGGTATGACGCTTGATGAATACGTGCAAAAAATATTTTATGAATCTATGGGTTTGACAACAACGGGTTTTAAACCGAGAAAGAAATTTCCATTGAGCCAGATTGTTCCTACCGAAGATGAGTACAAGCATTTCCGCCGGCAACTACTCTGGGGGGACGTGCACGACGAAGGATCTTCGATGTTTGGTGGCGTGGCTGGACATGCAGGTTTGTTTTCCGATGCTGAAGATTTGTCAAAGGTTTACCAGATGTTGTTAAATGGCGGTGAATTGAAGGGTAAGCGCTATTTGAAGGAAAAAACGATAAAGCTCTTTACAGCCTATCATAGTACTATCAGCCGGCGCGGCTATGGATTTGATAAGCCTGAAAAAGATAATGCTACCAGCAAAGATCCATATCCAAGCGAACTGGCTTCCCCGGAAACTTTTGGACACACAGGCTATACGGGTACCTGCGTTTGGGTTGATCCAAAATATCATATCGTTTACATTTTCCTGTCAAATCGTGTGAATCCAACCCGGGATAACAACAAACTCTCCGATCTAAGAGTGAGAGGTAAGATACAGGATGCTATTTACAGGGCTGTAAATTCTAAAGAACAAGGAGCAAAAGGCAAATAAATTTCAAATAATATGGTAAAGTCGCTTTTAAAAAAGCATCGCGTGATGCGAAGCCGAAACAGACTGCCAAATCGTAGGATGTCTTTTATGAGGGGACGATTTAGTATTTTTTCATTGGGAGGGGTTTAACCTGATTGAAAATGTTTTTTGGAAAACGATTGCCACGGAGGCCGGAAGCGCACAGAAAAAAATCAATTATTATTTCCTTTTTTGAGGAGGTCTTTGTTGATTCTGTTGGTTTTTTTGTTGCTGGTTTCTTTGTGGTGGATTCCCCTGCTTGCCGGGCTGATTACCTGGCTGTTTATGTTGAGGTCTTTGTTGCTGACGCTGCTGTTGTTGCTGTTGTTGCTTTCTCTTCTTATCGGCTTT
>DASXOT010000493.1:0-8706 GCA_036494065.1 Chitinophagaceae bacterium | reverse complement strand
CGTGGATGAGCTTACCTGCAACCAGGTCGGAATAATAATATCCTTTATGATAAACGGAGTCAAGCGCTATTTTAAACTCCTTTGGTTCGGTATCTTTTAAAATATATCCTTTGGCTCCATATTTCAGCATTCGTATAATCGAAGGTTCCGTATCATACATGGACAGTGCCAGCACTTTAACGCCTGAAAAATTCTGCTTCAGCCATAGTGTTGTATCAAAACCGTCTTTCACAGGCATATTGATATCCATCAAAACGATGTCAGGTAGTTGTTTTGGGTCTAATTGTTCTATGAAGTGTTGACCATTATTTGCTTCAAATAAAACCACATAATCATCAAAACTCTTAACAAGGTTTGCGAGGCCATTTCGAAGAAGAACGTGATCGTCTATCAGTACTACTTTTATGTTGTTAGTTTTGGGCGCTTCCATCACTTTCGGTTTTTGGTATTTGAATTAATATTTCCGTGCCCTTGCCTATAGAACTGTTTATTTGAAAAGCAGACCCAATCAGTTTCGCCCTATTGCTCATACTACGAATGCCCAAACCCGGTTTCAAATTGCCTTTTTCATTTAGTTCAGAAAAATCAAACCCTCGACCATTATCTGCAATTTTGAGTGTAATCCCTGTTGGGTCGTAATTTATCCATACAGAAATTGTATCCGCCTCGGCATGCTTCATAATATTATTCAAAGTTTCCTGAACAATACGAAAAAGAATCAGCTCTTTTTGAGAATTGATCTTATAAACCTGGCCGGCCACATTGAGATTGGTTTTCATAAGACCTGTTTTATGTATCATTTCAAGTTCATACTCGATGGAACGAAGAACGCCCATTTCTGAAACATAATCCGAGTTGAGACTCCTGGAAAGATCGCGAAGATCCTGGATTGCCTTACTTATCAGGTGGTGGGAATCCTGTATCTTCTGAACCACCATCTCTTTCTTTTCAATATCGGCTGTAGCCAGGTTCAATTTCGCGAGGCTTAACATTTGCCCTATATTGTCATGAATTTCCTGTGAGATATTCTTTAGCGTTTGCTCTTGTATTTCAAGCTGAGTACGCAATAGCTCCTGCTGAAATGAAGTTTTCATTTGTTCTTTCTCCAATAACATTTTGTTCTTTCTATACCGATACAAAAAAATGAATGAAATTATAAAGGCGCCTAAGATGAGAAATAGAATCGTTCCAAGGATGATTATTGAGCGAACGTTGCCTTGTAATCCCTGGATGTCTTCACGCATAGTAAGCCAATTATAATACACAAATAAAGTACAAGTATCAGATTATTATTTATTGCTTTAAAAAGTCTGGTTCCATTGTCCCACCCTTGTTGACGGAGTAGCCGGTAAAAAGCACTGTACAGAAACTCCCCGAGGTTAAAGAATAAAACACCAGTAGCTATCCAAAACATGGGCTCTTTTACTAAATTGATCGTCTCATCTACCACTAATAATTCATAAAAATATAGACAAGAAAAGAAAATAGCCGCTATATTTCCTACCGGAAGAAAAATTCCGTTAAACCAATATACTCCCTTCCAGATATATACGACCAGGCAGAAAACGATAAATGCATAAATAAAAAACCTGGCTAATCTTTGAAACGATACTGTTTTATAGGTCTTCAGGAAAAGCCAGGCGTAAAAAATATATTCGATAGGCACAGAAAAGTTAAACAAATAACCGTTGGTTTCGTATCCCCGCTGTTTTCTCAAATACCAACCAGTTATTTCAACGGCGATCATCAAGAATAAAAAAGGTAAAAACCAGCGGAATTTGCCCGGTTTTATTTTACCCCAACAAATTACACTGGTTATTAAAGCTGCGAATTCGAAATATATATGAATTGGTAAAGGAAACATGTCTTCAACGATAATTAAGGCTCAAGAGTTCCGTGATTGTAACCGGAATCGCCACCGGTGCCGCCTGTTCCATCGGTCATCGCTTTCATGGCGGTGTGGGCTTCGGCCACAGCTTCTACATTAAAAATATCCTGGCCATTTGCAGTCGGTACAAAAACGACTGTCAACCTATTTTTGGATTTTGCCGGCGCTCCGGCCATTTCCGCAGATGGGTATTTTGCAAGATAAACATGCACTCCATCTCCGTTCGACTCCGAAATCAATTGTTGCAATTCCTCAAGATTTGCAGCTGAAAACCATATCGATTTTGTTTGGCCATTAGCCCAGCCGCCACTATCCCTGTATTGCTGTATCAGGGTACACGCGTCTGTATTTGAAATTCTTGGCATAAATCAAATTTTTTTGGTGGAAAAATATATTGACGGTCAAAGATGAGATATTCGAGAAACTAAACCAACGGTTTTTAACCTCGTTTCCGCAGGGTGATTATACCGTCGATACTCTGTTTATTTAGCCCACAGAATATTTGAAAAAAATTCTATGGATGATAGATCCTATGATTGATTGAAAAGTTGAATTGAATAAAGAGAGAGTCGGAGATTAACCCATCACTCGCCCATACTCTTCTTTCCAATCCCATTTCCACCTTCGATGGCTCCAAAGCCACATTTCAGGATAGTCTAAAATAAACCTATGCAGATAGTCAACATATTTCCTGGTAAGTTCTCCTTCTTTTAACGATGCCGGATTCTCTTCTCCCATCTCAAAAACGATCCTGTAGTAGCCTCGTCCTTCTTTTAGGAATTTACAGAATAAGACAGGAATATTGCCTTTCCGTGCTCCACTTTCGGGACCCCTTACAAACGGTGTAGGCTTTCCAAAAAAATTATACCATAAAGCAGAGGAAGGATTACCTGGGTTCTGATCGGCCACAAGTGCCAGCATATAAGTTTTGTTCCTGTAGGGAATCAATGCACTGTGCATGTCCGTTGCTGGTAACATAATAGAGCCCATCCGCGCCCGAACCTTGATGAATAGCCTGTTTATTGTCTTGTTGCTTATAGGCATATAAACCACAAGGAAGAGATGGCGTATTTTTTGGACTACCGCCAGGCATGCCCACTCCCAATTAAAATTATGACCCAGCAGCAACTGGCACCTCTTGCCCTGTTCATATATACTTTGTGGCAATGAATAATCACCTTTGAAATGTTTGCTCACATAGCCTGAAGAAGCCGAGATCAGCTTTATGAATTCAATAAAATTGTCTGTAAAATTTCGATAAAACTTTTTTGCAATCTTTTTTCTTTCTTCTTCGCTCTTCTGTGGAAAGGCCTGCGCCAGGTTTGAAAACACAACCTTCTTCCTGTAGCCAATGACGTAGTAAAGCAGATAATAGGCGAAGTCGGACAGCAGGTAAAGAATTTTCAAAGGAAGCAGTGAGACCAAATAAAGCAATCCGTAAATAATGTAATAAAGAACCACGCTTGATGATTAAAAATTATGATTTAACCAAAAGTAATGTGTTATCGGCAAGCATATCTTACCAATTGTAAATTTTCGAAGATTCATTTCAGTTGTTACAAAACGATATTTTGTTTAAGCTTGCTCTTAACAGGATAATCTGTATTGTAATGCAATCCCCTGCTTTCTTTTCGGAATGAAGCACCTTTGACAACCAGGTACCCAACAGTGATCATATTTCGCAACTCCAGCAGTTGAGGTGATAATGTACTTGTTTGATATAGTTGCTCTGTCTCCTCCCAAAGCAGGTCGAGCCGTCGCATAGCACGCTGCAGGCGGATATCGTTCCGAACAATACCCACATAGTCGCTCATAACCAGCTGTAGCTCTTTTAGACTTTGTGTAAGGAGTATCATTTCCTTCGGATCTGATGTTCCCCGCGCATTCCAGTCAGGAATATTTTCTTCAAAAGAAATAAATTGAATACTATCTGTGGCGTCAATAAAACAGCGATGAGCAAACACAATAGCCTCGAGCAATGAATTACTCGCAAGCCGATTAGCACCATGCAGCCCGGTGCTACCACATTCTCCACATGCATATAAATGCTTTATTGAACTTCTGCCCCATTCATCCGTTTTTATTCCACCGCAACTATAATGTGCCGCGGGAGCAACGGGAATCATATCCTTGCTTATGTCAATCCCGATAGATAGGCATTTGTCGTAAATGTTAGGGAAATGTTCAATGAATTTTTCTTTGTTAAAGTGGCGGCAATCAAGATACACATGCTCTGTTCCCATGCGCTTCATTTCACTATCAATGGCCCTGGCTACTATATCCCTGGAAGCAAGATCTTTTCTTGCATCATATTTTTCCATGAAGGCTTCACCGTTCTTGTTCCTGAGAATGCCGCCATCCCCACGAACAGCCTCTGTGATCAGAAATGCCTGTCCTCTTATACCAGGTTCGTATAAAGCCGTAGGATGAAATTGAATAAATTCCATATTTTCTATCCTGGCTTTTGCACGATACACCATCGCCAGCCCATCGCCTGTGGCGATTACAGGGTTAGTAGTAGTTCTATAGATTTGTCCATTGCCACCTGTTGCTATCAACGTGGTCTTTGCCAGGATCTTTTCGATCGAATTCGTACGCAGATTTAGCACATACACACCGTAACACTCAATATCCGGAGTTGACTTGGTAACCAGGTAGCCCAGGTGATGTTGGGTAAGAATATCTACGACAAAACAATAATTGATCACTTCGATATTGGGATGATGTTTAACAGATGCCAGCAAAGCCCTTTCAATCTCTTTTCCCGTCACATCTTTATGATGAAGTATTCTGAACGCCGAATGTCCTCCCTCCTTTCCCAGTTTGTAATCGCCATCAGGTTCCCTGTCGAATTTCGCCCCCCAATCAATGATCTCCTGCACGCGTTCGGGTCCTTCTTTTACCACAATCTCCACGACATGCTGATTGCAGAGGCCATCACCTGCAATGAGCGTGTCGTCGATATGCTTCTCAAAGCTGTCATTCTCCAGATCGTTTACTACAGCAACACCTCCCTGTGCATATTTTGTATTTGTTTCATCAGCTGTGGTCTTCGTAATAATAACCACTTTTTTGTCAGGGCATTTTCCCGCGACTTTTAACGCGTATGTTAAACCGGCAATTCCCGAACCTATTACTAAGAAATCCGTTTGCATTATTCTTGTTTCGATATTAATTTACTACGCTACTTCGTGGCCTTTTGAAATCAGATATTGCACAGCACCATAAGCAATAAACAACTGGGCCAATCCATAAGTTAGCATGATGATTATTCCCGCATTATTAAATGTTCCATAAAATTTATTAAATGCCAGTAGTGAATCCGAGGCCACAAATAAAATAGCACCACTGGTCATCCACCAGCCGGCAATCTTATTTTTTCCTAATATAGTGTGCATGGCAAGCATCAACATAAAGCTCAGGACAACACCATAAATACGCACCGGTATTTTCATAGTTCCCAAAAAAGGAGTAAGAATGCTGATCAGCATTGCGTAGTAAACAACCACCAGGAGCAAAAGCAACGCATTTCCCCGGATATTTTCTCGTATGCGTATACCGTGAAAGAAAATAATATAAGCTACCTGCGCCAAAAGAAAAGCTGACAAACCAAGTAAAAAGAAAATGGATCCTCTTTCTTCAAACAATAACAATAGGTCACCTATCCAGGAAAACATCAATGCCAGAATGACCCATGATTTCAAGCCTGATTTGATCGATTTCGTCTGTACGATAAAGTAAATAACCAATAAAGGAATTAGCAAGGCCTTAGAAATGAATCGCAGCGTTTGATGATTAAAATAAATAGCAAAAAGATTAATCAGCAGGACAGCAACAAACAAAATTATCCAGCTTATCTTTTTCATGTAGTTGATTGGGAAGTATACCGGGACATGTATTTTTTAAATTACGACCTGGCATCTACCCAGGCTTCATTTTCTTTCAGCAAATTGATCAACTCGTCAACCGCTACATCGCTATTCACATTTCTCTTTACGATTTCCTTTCCTTTATACAGGGTAATTCTGCCCGGTCCGCTTCCCACATAACCAAAATCCGCGTCTGCCATTTCACCCGGCCCATTGACAATACAACCCATGATGGCAATCTTCACTCCTTTTAGATGATGAGTGACGGCCCTGATCCTGGCAGTTGTCTCCTGTAAATCGAACAGTGTTCTGCCACAACTCGGGCATGAAATATATTCCGTTTTGGATATTCTGGTCCTTGTCGCTTGTAAAATAGAAAAAGCAATGGAATTCATTAATGGGATGTTGGCCTGCTTGTCTTTATTCATGAAATAATAACCCAAACAAATGCCATCACCAAAACCATCCAGCAATAAAGACCCGGTTTCCGCTGCATAGTGGATCAAACTCCTGTTCGTATCACTATCGGAGCTATCGCAGATAATTATCACAGGGTTTTTCACCTTATTCGTCGCAAGTTCCACAAACATCCGACGGATACTTTGCATTGCATTTTTATTTCCCGAACTCAGGCAAATAACAGCAGTCGGATCATTTTTTAACTTATCCCACAAATTGTTTAATGAAAGTTGCGAGAAGCCTGGAAAAAAGCAATCAATGAGAATAAAATTGATCTTCGCAGATTTTAAAATATGGTCACTCATGTATTCATGCTCATCGAGAATAGGAAAATATTTTTCCGTATCTCCAGCATTCATCCAGGCCTTGTGGTATAAAATAACTTTCAATGTTCCCGGCAAAGCAAAATCTAATGGCTGGTTTGCAGTAAATATATAATCCGCTGCAGCCTCCAGTATATTCCATTTATCTAGAGTCTCATCGTATACGTATCCAATATTTTTTAAATCTCCATATCCTATTTTATCAATCTTGCTGAGATCAGCAATTACAATTGGAACTTGTCTGCCGCCAATATTATTTATTGCAAATGTTTCTCTTTTTTGATAGTTAAATGGATCGTACGTTATCTTTTCGATCGCCGGAATACAGGCTATCGGCAATGAGGAAGCTTCATACCTCTTTACGAGGTCCTTGCAAACAGGTATTTCCAATTCGGGATCTTCAGTCAATGAAACGCGGATCGTGTCACCTATTCCATCTTCCAGTAGTGTGCCGATGCCTATTGAACTCTTGATTCTCCCATCCTCTCCATCGCCGGCCTCTGTAACTCCCAAATGCAAAGGATAACATTCCCCAAATTCACCAAACATCGTCTTCACGAGCATGCGGTAGGCGTGCACCATGACCTGGGGATTGCTACTCTTCATACTTAAAACTATCTGGTGATAATTCTCATCTCGCGCAATGCGCAGAAATTCCATCGCACTTTCAACCATTCCGATAGGCGTATCGCCATAACGGCTCATGATACGATCGCTTAAAGAACCGTGATTGGTACCAATGCGCATAGCCGTTCCATATTCCTTGCAAATCCTTATGAGAGGGGTAAAACGTTCGCGAATACGATCGATCTCTTCCTGGTAATCCGCATCGGAATATTCAATAGTCTCGAATTTTTTCTTATCAATATAGTTCCCCGGATTGATCCTTACTTTTTCCACTATCCTTGCTGCTATTTCAGCAGCGTTGGGAGTAAAATGAATATCCGCAACAATCGGCGTGTGATAGCCTCGATTTCGCAACTCATTTTTTATATTCAATAGATTTTCAGCTTCCCTTTTTGAAGGTGCCGTGATGCGAATTAATTCCGAACCAGCTTTAATGCAACGAATAGATTGTTCAACGGTGGCCAGGGTATCCATCGTATCGGTAGTGGTCATGGTTTGAATGCAAATTGGATGCTCTTTATGACCGGCCGGATTACCGAGCAACAAATCACCTATCCTCACCTCGCGGGTGGGGAGTCTTTTATATTGGGTGAGTGATTCGCAATAAAATTGCATAAGTGCCAAACTAGAATTGTGCTGCAAAATTATCAATCATTTTGCAAAGGAATTACCAATCTTTCGGCTGAGAGTTGCCGGTTCTCGAATTATTTTTCTGCAAGCGTTCCTGTAATTGCTTTTCTTTTTGTTCAAGCAACTTCAATTGCTGCTCAGCTTCTCTCGGGCTTATTTTTGGCTTAGGGGGTTGTTTTTGTTGGTCTTTTTTCTTCTTTTCTTCTTGTTTTTTAGGTGGATTTTTTTTCTTTAGTTCAAGAAGCGCCTTTTGAAGGTTTTCTCTCGCTTCCTGGTCGTTGGGATTTAATCGCAACGTTTCTTTGTACATCTCGATGCTTTCCTCTAATTTCTTTTGATGAGAATACAGGACGCCCTGGTTATAGGTGGCCCTGGAACGAATGCCGGGATCGTTGTCGCTGACATTTAATTCTGAAAGTAATTTACTGGCATCTTCAATTTTGTTTTGCTTAATAAGAGCATTGGCAAGATTAAATTTTGCGATTTTGTTGCCAGGAGAATTTTGCAAAACTTTCTGATAGGTTGCCTCCGCTTTATCATATTGCTGCTGACTATAATAATTATTTCCTTCCTGGATATTTTCATTATCCTGACCCCGTAATGTGCCGGTGAAAATAAGTGACGATAATATGACGAAAAAGGATTTCATATTGGTTTTCTTTTTCTTTCAGGCACAATGAACTCAAATATCAATAGCAAAAACATTAACCCCGCAAACCACATATAGTAGGTTTCGTAATTTAGTAATGATACGTCTACAAAAGCTTTCTTCTCTACCTGCGACAATTGCTTCATCAATTCATTGATTGTTTGATCACTGCTTTCAAAATGAATATAAATGCCGTTTGTTTTTTCAGCGATTTGTTTTAGTTCCTCCTCATTTAATTTAGTTACAACGATATTACCCATT
>DASXOT010000492.1:0-4159 GCA_036494065.1 Chitinophagaceae bacterium | reverse complement strand
GGAAAATTAGTTGCCGAAAATGGTAAAACGCGAATTGAAAGTTTAAGACCGGAAGCAATTAATAATTTTTCATGTGAATTAGTAAGCAAGGCTGACATTCAATTTCACGCGAATGTTGAAAAGGAAAATGTGCTGGTCATTGAAGCTATCGATGGGCAACTAATTACCAATAAAATATCACAAAGTGCAGGGCAATTAAAATCATCTGCAAACGATTTATTGCTAGGCAGCAATCCAGGCATCGATATTCTCAAAATTGTTGTAGTGAACCGATACGTTCCCGCAAAACCGGCTATATCATTTATCAAAAATTTTGGCTTGAAAAAAGGCGCTCTTGCGTCTTCCGTAGCTCACGATAGTCACAATATTGTTGCGGTAGGTGCAGATGATGAAAACATTTGCAAGGCTATCAATAAAGTAATCGAACACAAAGGCGGTGTGAGTTTCGTCAATGGAGACAAAGAGATGATCGTTCCATTGCCAATAGCAGGCTTGATGAGCAATGAAGACGGTTATAAAATCGCCAGGCAGTATTCACTTATTGACAAGGCCGTTAAGGAAGAAGGATGTAGTTTATTTTCTCCATTTATGACACTTTCGTTCATGGCTTTGTTGGTGATTCCTCACCTCAAATTAAGCGATCTCGGTCTTTTTGACGGCGATAAATTTGAGCTCATCCATTAGGGTTGTTCTTCGTTTTTCATTGATAAAGAAGCATCAGCAAGCCATTGCCCCGTCATCGCTTTTCTTTGGCACAGTTTTCTTTTAACATAACTGTATTAAATCGGTAAACGAGTTTATCGTCTTATTAAAGTAGAAAACATGGTTTATAGATTAAAAAAAGATTTTTATGGAAAATTCTACTTCTTATATCACTACTGTCTTCAGCAAGCTAGACATACCTGAGACATTATTGGAAAAACTGGCGGCCACAAAAGCCGATATGAAACCTTCCAAAATCGTCATCCCCGACATACTTGAAACTATCGATCACAACTCAACGGAAACATATACTACCGTAAATGTGGAAGTCATCTTTATGAGTGACGATCTTGAAGATTTTGAATATACCCATATTCCAGTTATCACTCCGTTCCTGTTCACATGTACTAAGGGCAGCAAGCGTGAATTCAATGTTGACTGGGCTGCTTCACTTTCTTAGCAGGTCACCATCCATTCCGCCTTTTTCCTTTTTTGAGGCAGAAGAAAATATCGCCATTCCTTTTCGCCCTCCCATTTCCGCAACTCACCGAGTTTACTCCTTGCAAAGCCTGTCTGGACTTGACTTTTTCTCTATCTTACTATTATTTTTGATAAAAATTAAAATATATGGATTTCGACAACCGGGAAGCGCAAAGAAGAGAACAGCGGCAGGAAAGAAGGCAATGGAAGGAGGAGCGAAGAAGAAGATGGGAAGACCGCATGAAAAATCGGTTTGACGGTTGGGAAAGTCGTCGCCACCCCGGTGGAGGCAATGTATGGACAGGTGTGTTTTTGCTACTCATAGGGGTTGATTATTTTCTGGCCGAGAATGGAATGGTTCCGGAATGGATGTTTAGCTGGGAAATGTTTTTGGTTGGATTGGGTTTCTTTTTAGGTATCCGTCATGGTTTTCGCGGAGTAGCCTGGTTTATATTGATGTTGATTGGCGGTGTTTTTCTCATCAAAGAACATTTTGCCCATTATTTCCCGGGTATAAATTTTGACAACGTATGGCCGTTGGCTCTTATCATACTTGGCCTATTTATTATTTTTAGGCCCCGGCGCCACTACTGGAGAGATTATCCCGTTGACAAGAAGGAAACTGACGAAACTAATGCTCCGAAAGAACAGGCCCCGCATTCATTTGAAGATTACATTGATAGTACATCCATTTTTGGAGGGATCAAGAAGAATATTCTCTCGAAGAATTTCAAGGGCGGCGATATCACTAATATAATGGGCGGCAGTGAAATTGATCTTAGCCAGGCCGATATTAATGGAACCGTCACTATCGATCTCACGCAAGTGTTTGGAGGAACAAAATTGATCGTTCCTTCCAACTGGCAGGTAAAGCCTCAAATGGCAGCCGTCTTCGGAGGGGTGGAAGATAAACGGAGTGCTCATAATACAACGCCCGACCCAAATAAAATTTTAATCCTTGATGGCACTTCTGTATTTGGAGGAATTGAGATTCGCAGTTATTAATATCAATGAACGAGTATAAATAGTCCATTTCAACAACCAACCAAAAACCAAGAATATGAACTGGTATTTAGCAAAGCTTGTATTTCAAATCATTTGTGGCGATGGAGATCACACTCCACAATTTGACGAACAGCTTCGATTAACAGCTGCTTCCTCAAAAGAAGAAGCATTCAGGAAAGCCCAGCAGATGGGCCAAAGAGAAGAAGAAACATTTTATAATCGAAAACAGCAACTGGTCCAGTGGCAGTTCATTAACGTAAGTGAAATTTACAAGATCAGTGAATTGATCGACGGCGCTGAGTTGTATTCAAGGATTGAAGAAAGAGACAATGCGGAAGCTTACATACATATAGTCAATCAAAAAGCAGAAAACATCTTACTAACTCAGACCCATCAATTGCTTCAACTGGCATGAAACAGGTAATGGAAAGAATTGAATCAGCGAGCCCGCTTTAAAGATTTCCCATTTCGGTCCATATTTATTATTAAATGGCTTCATCTCCCTTATCACAAACAAGATTCAAGATAATTTTCGGCATAAGCTGGGTAATTGCTTTGCTGGATTTCACTCTCGTTTTAAGATGGTTTGGGCAGGCGTGGCAATTGGCATTCCTGGACAGTTCTATCAGCGTTGTGACCTTATTGCTTTTTTCATTGTTGATCATGAACACGCTTCGGTTCTATACACCACGGAGAGAGCGATACATGAACATATTTGCCTGGTGCTTGTTCCTGATGGGAACCTGGCTGGCGATGGATCATTGGATATTGCTGCTAATTTCCGGCAACTTCGATGGGTACAAGCCTTTCCTGAAGAATTCGATGCCGATACGGGGAAGCATTGCCTTGCTCATCCTGGGTTGTATCGCATTAATCAGTGTTGTCTGGTATAATTCGGAGGAACAAAAGCAAATTGAGGAGCGAAAATCCGGCGCAGAAAAACTCGCAAAAGATGCCGAGTTATTCAAACTACGCCAGCAATTACAACCTCATTTTTTATTTAACAGCCTGAATAGCATTAATGCATTGATTGGGATAAAACCAAATGAAGCGAGGAAAATGGTGCAACAGCTTTCTGATTTTTTGAGAGGCACGATGCGCAGAGAAGAGAACCAGGTCATCAGTTTCTCTGAAGAGCTTGAATATTTAAAACTATACCTGGAAATTGAAAAGGTCCGTTTTGGCTACCGGCTTAAGACCGAAATGGATATTGCAGAAGAATCGCTGACCTGGAAAATTCCTTGCCTCCTGCTGCAGCCTTTAATGGAAAATGCAATTAAGTTCGGTCTTTATGGAACCACCGGGGAAGTGACCATCGGAATGAGAGCGCGAATAGTCGATAAATATTTAGTAATAGCCGTCATGAACCCTTTTGATGAAGACATGCAGATGCAGGCGGGAACAGGTTTTGGATTAAATTCCGTAAAACGAAGATTATATCTTTTATTCGCCCGGAATGACCTGGTGGAAATAAACAAAGAAAAAAATTATTTCGTAGTCAATATAAGAATACCTAACAATGAGTAAAATAATAATCATCGACGATGAACCGCTGGCAAGAAGTATTGTAGAAGAGTATTTACAAAAATACCCCGAGCTGGAAATTGCCCAGGAGTGCAATGATGGTTTTGAAGGTTTGAAAGCTATTCAGCAATATCAGCCTGACCTGGTTTTTCTTGATATCCAGATGCCCAAGATCAATGGGTTTGAAATGCTTGAATTACTAGATCAGCCCCCTGCCGTAATTTTTACTACCGCTTTTGATGAATATGCAATCAAGGCTTTTGAAGCTCACGCGGTTGATTATTTATTAAAACCATTTAACCAGGAAAGATTCGATAAGGCCATTCAGAAATGGAAAGATCAGGTCGTCGGTACGCAAAAGGTTACCAATGAATTGCTGGAAACGGCTTCCCAATCGCCCGCGCAAAGTCAACGCGTGGTTGTAAAAACGGGAAGCAATATCAAGATC
>DASXOT010000491.1:0-1728 GCA_036494065.1 Chitinophagaceae bacterium | reverse complement strand
TAATTTGTGGATCGCGCAATTGATAGAATCACTTCGGGCTAAATTTCCCGATCTGATTATCCATCAGCCATCATTCAGGTTTATTCCTACTTATGATATTGATGAAGCGTATTCCTACAGGCATAAGCAGTTGTGGAGAATTGCCGGAGGATTTATGAGGTCAGCGATGCGTGGTGAATGGTCAATGATGCGGGAGATGATAAATGTGGTTTGGGGAAAACCAAAGGACCCTTACGACGCATTTGAATGGATGGATGGACTTAATAGACGGTACGATCTGCGGCCCATTTATTTTTTTCTTATCGCCAGTAAAACGGCGAGGTACGACAAAAACATCCTCTCATCAAAGAAAGCAATGCAAAAGCTTGTCGCGGAACACAGCTCAAGATATGAAACGGGAATTCACCCATCCTGGCGGAGTGGGGATGACCCTGCAGAACTGAAGCTCGAAATTTTGAGGCTGGATCATATTGAGGGAAAGCAAATTCATTATTCGCGTCAACATTATATACGTTTTTCTTTGCCGGAAACATTCCGGCAATTGATTGACCTCGATATTGAATCTGATTTTTCCATGGGTTATGGTAGTATTAATGGCTTTCGTGCATCGGTAGCCTCGCCGTTTTATTGGTATGATCTTGAAAAAGAAGAGCAGACAAAGCTGATGATTTACCCTTTTTGTTTTATGGATGCCAACTCCTTTTACAAGCAAAATCTTTCCCCGCAAGAAGCTCTTGAAGAACTGAAACACTTCTATCATGTTGTAAGGTCGGTGAATGGAACACTTATTACTATCTGGCATAACAATTTTCTCGGCACAGCAAAGAAATTTAAAGGCTGGCGCGAGATGTATGAGGAGTTTGTTAGAATGGTGTGGGAGCGACAAATGAGTAATCAGTAATGAGTGCTGCGCCTCATCGCTCATCCGATCAGTGCCTGAAATGCCTCATGCCAGTGATCACCATAGCAAGGTTGTTTTGTTTGCAATAATCAATAGAGTCTTTATCGCGGATAGACCCACCAGGTTGAATAATGGCTGCAATGCCTGCTTCATGGGCCAACTTTACTGTGTCATTGAACGGGAAAAAAGCGTCACTTGCCATTACTGCTCCATTAAGGTCGAAATTGAACTGTTTGGCCTTTTCAATCGCCTGCCTCATTGAATCAATGCGACTGGTCTGCCCACAGCCTTTACCCAGGAGTTGTCTATTTTTTACCAATGCAATGGCATTGCTTTTTAAATGCTTGCATACAAGGTTTGCAAAAATTAAATCGTCTTTTTCTGAGAGAGACGCTTGCCGCGTACCCTCTTCTTTCCAGTCAGAATAATTGCCCTCATCCAATGTTTGTATGAGTTCGCCATTTAGTAAGGATTTGTGCATTTCCAGGATGACTTCGGTTGGGATTGGGTTCTCCTCTTTAGGTTTCATTTGAAGCAAAATCCTGTTCTTTTTTGACTGCAGGATATCGAGTGCGTCCTTTTCAAATACGGGAGCAAGCAGAACCTCGAAGAATATTTCGTTAATCGCCACCGCAGTTTCTTTGTCAATAAGACTATTCGTGATCAAAACTCCACCAAAGGCACTTTCCGGATCTCCAGCTAATGCATCTTTCCACGCTTGGGCTGTGGTTTGTCTTGATGAAATGCCACACACGTTGGTGTGCTTGATAATGGCAAAAGTATGAAGCGATCCATTTTTGGAATCGACCGGGAACTCTCGTATGAGT
>DASXOT010000490.1:0-6174 GCA_036494065.1 Chitinophagaceae bacterium | reverse complement strand
ATCATCTCTGTGCGTTTCCGTGTCTCCGTGGTAACTGCATTGTAAAATGAAACGAGGCTACCGGAACAGCAGCCTCGTTTTCTATTTTATTTTTATGGCTTTTTATTGATTGTTGTTGTCACTGCTGTTCTGGTTGTCCAGATCAAACAACAATGAAAAACGCAGTGTATTGGATAAAGGATTTCTGTTTACACCACTACCCGATGGTAACAGGTAAGAGAAATTCAAACCGAAAATATTATACTTGAGACCAACACCCATTGTGAAATATTTACGGTTACCCTTTGTTTTATCTTCATAAAAATAACCAGCTCGCAGTGCAAATTGATTGTTGTACCAGTACTCGCCACCGACAGAGATCTGTATCTCTCTCAACTCTTCGCCAAACCCACCGGGAGCATCTCCAAATGAGCTAAACCAGCTACTCACTACACCTTTTTGACGATAGGCATCGAGTGCAGCCTGGTCACCTTCTGCAGGAGGTGTCGGTACCATTAATTTATTCAGGTCTATACCAAAAGTGATTTTGTTTTGTTCATCTACGGCTTTGGTGTAGGTAGTACCAATACCGAGATTGGCAGGAATAAAATCTTTTTGATCTGCATTATCCGTGTAAGCTATTTTAGAACCCAGGTTTGTCATAGCTGCACCGAACGCCCAGCCGGTTCCAGATTCATCTTTCCCGTCATAATAAATTCCGAGATCTCCCGCCACTGCAGTACCTGCTTTGTAATTTGATCCATTGGTTGCAGCACCTCCCGCGAGATTGGAATAAATATATTTCAAACCAACACCAATCCCTAATTTGTCAGACAACTTGCGTGAGTAGCCGAAATCGATTCCAAATTCACGCGGACGAAACGAGTTAAGATCATTCCCTAAATTATCAGTGAACTGGATATTACCAAGACTGAAATAACGAACGGAGGCATTGATGGCCGAGTTTTCATCCAATTTATAGTAGCCTGCCAATGAAGCCAGGTACACATCATTTAATCCAAGGTCTTTCAACCAGGGAGTATATGTGACCCCGAGTCCCGATTGTGACTCATTAAAAGGAATTTTTGCCAGGTTGAAAAATCCTGAATTAGCATCGGGAGATGTAGCTAATGACAAATCTCCCATACCACCGGTCCGCGCATCAGGAGAAATTCTAAGGAAGGGAACCGCTGTGGTTACAACATTTAATTTATCCGATTGTGCAAATACTGTTGTTGTGAATGAAAACAAAAGTAAAACTCCTGAACTAAGCCTTAGAGCAGTTGATCTCATCAGTAAGATTTTAAATTGGTGCGCAAATATAGCCGCTTTTAAATTCTGTCCTAAAATATTGGAATTCAGTCCGTCAAAGAATAACTAATTTTTCGATCTTTTCCTTTTTTTGTCCTTCTGGGGTTATCACTGTAAGTCGGTATAAATACACGCCGCGGCCAAGTTTATCGCCAAAATCATCACGTCCATCCCATTCGACTTCAGAAGAACGATTTCCGGCGTCATTTATTGTTTGTTTGATGGTTTTCACCACTTTGCCAGTGAGCGTAAACACCTGAATTTTAACCTGCAAGTTTTGTTGCGGTCTGTTGTGTTCAAACCAGAATTGCGTTTTTGTGGTAAATGGATTGGGGTAGTTTAGTACATGCTCAAGGTCCAATTTTTCGTCTTTAACAACATTAAAGTCCAAAATATATTCATTGGAATTGTCGAGTTCATCCCAGGCCTTGATCTTTAATGAATGGGCACCGCCGGGTAATGTTGGCATTTGGAAATGAATTGTCCCTTGTTGATAGCTATTCAGGTCCGCTTGATAAAAATCATTCAATACATAATACTGGCGATTATCATTGTCAAGCGTGGCTATTATGTCGTGGCCGATGCCCGTGCCGGCTGTATTTATTCCTGATGAATCGCTGAGTTTTACAATTAAGATAGGATTTTCATTGGTGATACTGCCATTGACAAAATTCTCATCATTCAAATACGCTTTAATAACCGGACCTTCTTTGTCATTATTGCCCGTGCTGTCAATGCCACCTACAATAAAATTTGTGAAATAGCCATTGGCATCATTGGTTCCATTATCCGCGTACAAGCTCAACTTGCCATTGCCAAATTGATAGTTAATATCCTTTGGTACTTTGAAGTTGAAAGAAAATTTACCGCTGATCACTGAAGCTTTGCCTTTGTATAAAACACTGTTCTGTTCCTGGAAACTTACCACCGGGCTGGTGGGATCATTGCCTAATGTATTTATGGTTTGCAGTTTATCGAATACTGTGGGATAAACGGTACCATTAAAATTTGATAACACGTTTCCCTGCAGATCGGTGATCTCTCCTTCCATCGTCACCTTGTTGGTAGCTTTAATTGTGTCGACCTGGGCAACCGGAACGTTGTTTATTTTTGTAGCACGGATCTTTAAACCCGGATATGCAAGCGTCAGTGCAGGATCACCCAATAATGTAAACTTGCGGTTGTTGGCTATATCGCCAGATGTTTGATAAGTATAATTTTTTGCAACCCGTATAGATTCGCCTAAGCTTTTGTATACCCCCGATGAATCAGGTTGTAAAGCAAATTGCAGATAGTTATTGTTGATGATGCGGTTGCTAAATGAGAATACGACCCGGGTTGTGGTAAGTAAAGCAATGCCCCCGGTTTTTGGCCGAAGTAAGATATTTTCACCCAAAGAATTTAACGATGGATTGTCATACGGCGCAAAATCGCAGGTTGCCGTGATAAATAAAGGAAGCTTGTTTGGATCATTCCAATTGTTCACAATATCCTGGTCAACGACGGTTTCTTCGGCCAACCTGTTTGATCCGCCATGTCCGCTGTAATTCCAGATCAGGGTTCCGTTGTACACCTGGTTATTGATTACCTGGTTGGCTTGAGGATAGCTGCTTCCACCCGCGCCACTCTCTTGTTTAAATGCATCCAAATAAACTTTAGTGATATCAAATACGGGAGCTACGGTTTGAGAAGTTGCCGTTAATGCCTCTGCATCCTGTAGATGCAGATTGAAATCTTCATCATCTGCGATAAATAGCTGATTGTTTCTCCAGGGACCCAGCGATTGGGGATCATAATACGAAACGATTTTATCTACATAATTTTTTGCCTGGTCCGGGTTATCGGCAGGAATTCTTCCAATGCCAACATCCAATTGATTGATCACGATGGTTGAATTGACATCTTCGTTATCATCTAAAAATCCATAAAAATCATCCGAAGTATACGAGCCCAGCGGATCTAACGAGTTATTGTTTTCATAAGCGGCAACCAGGTTGGTGTTATTGTTGATCCTGTCTTTATAATCAAAAGAGCCATCACCGAATAGAAGAAGATATTTGGGACGATCAGGCAAGTTATTGGCAGAACGATCATAAAACATTTTTACAAAATCACGAATCGCCGAGGGATCGGGAATACCAGAAGAAAATTCATTAAAGACCTGGTCTGTCGTAGTCACCACAACCCGCAAATTATTTTTCGATTGATGAAACTGGGCAATGCGTTGTGCCTGGGAAAGTAAGGAAGGCACTGTAACTATTATAAAATCGGCAGGTAAAGAACTATGCAGGTCCTGGTTATTAATTTTTCCAACTGCAGCAGGCTGAAGAAGATTTGCAGTGTTAAAAGCGACATATTCCCGAAGGTTAGCAGCGGCATTTACAAATTTACAATCGGTGCCTGCCAGTGCAGATTGCATTTTGACAGGATTTAATGGGTCCGTAATGTCCCAAACCTGTGTGCTGCTATTGGCATTTGAGATTGTAAATTCAGCGACATTATTATTTCCAATGCTGCTCCAGTCCCGGAATAATAACTGATCAACTCCATTCAAGGAAAGATCGCGACGACTGAATAGTTCAAACCAATTTAACCAACCTTGCGAATTAAAACTTCCCGGTTGATAATTATAAGTAAGTGAAAGATTCGATTGGGAAACGGTTGCATTTGCTGATGTTTGAACTTCTTGTGCCACCACATCATACTGGCCTCCTCCGACAGAAGGAATATCTATTTGCTGAATATTTTGGTTATTGACAGAAACATCAAAGCGACTATCCACGCTCACCGACCTGGCGAGACAATCTGTTACGACCGTAGCAGGCGAACCAGTTTGTAAATTGGGAATAACAACCGAAAAATTTCGGACGAGGGAATGACCCGGTGTATTGGAAAATTCTTCACCATACCATTCTTTTCCACTCGATAGAAAATTTATTGTGTCCAGTTCATGAAAAAAGCGATCGTCGAAAGCAGTCACCGTTACATTCGGTATGGAATTGTTTTGTGAAGTAGAAATTCTTTTGCCGGTTCCGGCTATCAGCAAGTAATAATATGTCTTATCGCTATAGAGATTTTTTTTATGCATAAATTTTCTATTTACGGAGTCCTTGATCCATTGATCAGCTCCGTTAGAAAAAAATAAAATATAATCTCCATTATTTAGAACCCCGTCTCCCCCATCCGCTACCATAATGGAGTTTTCCTGGAGATCATCGGGCCGGGGAGTATTATTCGCTTCCGGAAGCATGCCTCCACCATTACCAAACAATCGTATTGAATTTGAAGCAATATTGGAAGTATTGATTCCCAATTTGGAAAGAAATGCCAAATCGATCTTATAAACGCCGGGGCCGTTTACGGCTATTTTGTACCAATTGCCCGATGAAAGCACTGAGTTAGCCGTATAGCTACGTTGTGCCGGAGAAGAAAGGGGAAATGTTATTAATATTAATAAAGCAAGTCGTTTCACAAAAGCCTGAAAACTCTAAGGTATAGGGATTTAACGTTTGAAAAAAAGTATATCTCCCTACCGGCTGTTCTTCAAACTATTTATATTCGCAATCCGGCAGGGAAAATTATTGACATATTTGCAATATTTTGGCCCAGATCGCGTTAAAACTATTCCAATTCATAGGTTTATGCAAAAAACTATCACTTTGAAAAATCTGTTTATCCTAATGGGCTGTATAGCTGTTTTTTCTTCTTGTAAAAACGGCTTGTTCGGCAAAAAGAAATACGATAAATCAGAGGCTACAGGCTGGAACTACAATGACCCCAAGATGGGAGGTTATCAAGTTGCTAAGACAAAAGAACAGGGTATTGGCCCCGGTCTTGTGTTTGTGCAGGGAGGTACCTTCACCATGGGACAAGTAGATGAAGATGTAATGGGCGACTGGAACAATATTCCCCGTCGTGTGTCTGTTGCTTCTTTTTATATGGATCGTACTGAGGTTTCAAATCTTCACTATCGTGAATACCTGTACTGGCTCGGTAAGGTGTTTGACCCTTCAACTGATCCTAATAATCAAAAGATCATCAACGGCGCATTGCCCGACACTTTGTGTTGGAGGAGTGAATTAAGTTATAATGAACCATTGGTTGAATATTATTTCCGTCATCCAGGTTTTAATAACTATCCTGTGGTGGGAGTAAGCTGGAGACAGGCTTCTGATTATTGTTTGTGGCGCAGTGACCGCGTGAATGAAGGAATTATGATGGATAAGGGATATGTCGCCAAACAATCTATCCAGGGCGAACAACAGGAAAACAATTTTACTACCAAATCATATTTGTTGGGTCTTTACCAGGCACAACCTGGAAAAACGGCTACCTCTAAAAAGAACCCTCTGAAAACTCCCCAGGGTACTCCTCGTACAACGGTAAGTTTTGAAGATGGTTTGTTGCTTCCGGACTACAGGCTGCCAAGTGAAGCTGAGTGGGAATATGCCGCATATGGTTTGATTGATCAAAACCCCAGGCCAAGTGTGAAAGAAGGTAAAAGAGGTGAAGAGTTGGCAATGAACAAGCAGGTTTATCCCTGGTCGCAAAATGTGTATGGATTGCGCGACACGCGTCATGGCAGCTGGCAAGGTTCGTTCCTGGCAAACTTTAAACGCGGTTCTGGTGACGTAGCCGGTGTGGCAGGTGGATTGAATGACCGCGCTTTCTACACCTCTGAAGTAAAATCATTTTTTCCAAACTCATTTGGTTTATATAACATGGCCGGGAACGTGAGCGAATGGGTTCGTGACGTTTATCGCCCACTGACTAACCTGGATCTTGCTTCCGAAGATGAAACGAATCCTTTCCGCGGAAACAAATTCCAGACTTTGTATAAAAATCAAAATGGAGAAGCTGAAATAGATAGTCTCGGCCAGGTTA
>DASXOT010000489.1:0-3402 GCA_036494065.1 Chitinophagaceae bacterium | reverse complement strand
ACCAGGAGTACTTTATTTGCGCCATTATCAGCATTGACAATCTGAGTCGAGTATTTGGCATTTAATCCATATTGAGCAGTTTGTATTCCCTCCTGCAAGCTGTCAATCGCGCCATCATCAAAATTGGCAGCATATACTTTTTCCCATTTATTCTTTCCCGACTCGATTTCCAGATTCATATTATCGAAATAAAACCTGCCATTGAACATGCAGTATAGTCCAAAGACCAGTCGGTTGGCGCCAGTATCTATCTTTCCCTGTACCGTATAGAGTTTCCAGTCGGAAGTGCGTATGGGCCTGTCATCCATGTTGTCAAAAAAACCATCGCCTTTTTCCTTATCTACCCGTGCCCATAAATGAGCAGATGCGCTATCATCATCTAAATCTGATTTTACCATTGCGGTCAGCCGGAAGTTGTGGCCTTCATAACCCTTTACTGAAATCGCTTTGGAATAAGAAACCCATGTGTCTTGCGCATTGCAGATGTAGAACAGTAAATTGAGTACGATGCAAAATATAACAGTAGTTGTCAGTTGCTTTCTCATAAAACAGTTATTAAGAACATAAATGTAAACATTAAATAAAAATCTAAACGCGGCAGGTTTTTTGTTCTATGGATACAATATCCAGGGTACTTGGTCTGCCGATCTCTTTTATATACCGGGCCGCATGCCGGTTTATCCATTGCAAGATTAGAAGCACAATCAAATGTTAATTCCCAAGGTCGATAGCTTTTCACTCTGTATATTTAGGAAAACTGATTTTATGAAGAAGCTCCTCACTTTTATCCCCGCTGTTATATTCTTTACTTCATTACTATCGCAAACATGGATCAAATCTGGTGACGCTACAAGACATGATGGCGATACAGTTTCTCTTATCGGACTGGTGACAAACATCACATATCCCGCAAATCAGATGGATTTGCCAATATCTTTCAATTTAAAGATGAATAATCCTCAACGATCATTAATCCTGATCATTCCAGGATCGGATCGGTTTAAGTTTGCATCGTTTACCGCTGATACATACAAAGATCAATACGTTCGGGTAACTGGAAGAATTGAGATCAACAAGGGGCAGCCGCAAATTATCCTTCGCGCCCAAAGCCAAATCGCAATAGCGAGGGAGGCATGGCCAGAAGAAGAGTGAAATTTCCTGAACTTCTCATTACAGAAATATCATTCGCGTTAATTAGTATCAATTGGCGTCTATTAGCGTTTCAATTTTTCTTCTGCAGATCGCGCTGATTTCGCAGATAAGCAAGAACAGACCCGCGTCTATCCGCGGGCAACTCTCTCAAGAAAATGATTTGCAGCCATTAATTCAAATAAGTTTGCAGTAATTAGCCGAATTTAAGTGCGACAGAGGCAACAAATCAGCGAAAAGGGTCTTTGCTGAAAAATGAAAAGAGGATTCGCGGAAAATATGAATGGGAAATAATACAGTATGAATAATTCGTTTGACAGTATAATTTTTGACCTGGATGGCACGCTCTGGGATGCATCCGGGACTTGTACGAAAGCCTGGAATGAAACCCTCGCTGAAACGGGATACGAGAATTATGTACTGAATGAAGAGTCAGCCCGCTCTTTTGCGGGATTAACGATCGATAAGATATTCCAGCAATTTTTTTCTTCAATTCCAAAAAATCAATATGATAATCTGTTACGCATTTACAAAGGAAAAGAGTCGGACTTTATGAAGATCTATGGAGGTAAATTATTTCCACATGTAAGAGAAACGTTACTTGAACTCGCCCTACGATTCAAACTTTTTATTGTCAGCAATTGCCTGGAAGGTTACATCGAAAATTTTATTGGCTTTCATGATCTCTTTGATATATTCCAGGATTACGAATCTTCAGGGAATACCGGTTTTCCCAAGGCTGAAAACATCGGGTTGATTATTAAAAGGAATCAATTAGCTAATCCCGTTTATGTTGGAGATACCCCATGGGATGGAGATGCAGCCAAATCCGCCGGAGTGCCCTTTATTTTTGCGTCGTATGGCTTTGGTATCACGACAGATTATTTACATAAGATCAGTGTCTTTGACGAACTTTTAAAATTATGAGAAAAAAAATATTTGCCATTAGCGGAAGCGCATCACGGGACTCAGCTAATCTGAAACTCCTAAACCAATTGACTACGCAAGTTGCTGAGGAATTAGAGTTAACGATTTTTGACCGATTGTCAACCCTCCCACACTTTGATCCCGAGCTTTCTATTGAAAATACACCCATTGAAATCATCAATTTTCGAAAGTCGATCGAAGAAGCCGATGCCGTTATAATTTGTACGCCTGAATATATTTACAGTATTCCGAGCGGTTTGAAAAATGCAATCGAATGGTGTGTTTCCACGACCATATTTTCGGAAAAACCGCTGGGCATCATCACGGCTTCTGCTAACGGTGAAAAAGGACATGAGGAATTACAGTTGATCATGAAGACAGTAAATGCTCTTTTTTCCGATCATACTGTTTTGCTGATTCCAGGAATTAAGGGCAAGATCAGCGAATCCGGTGTCATTTCAGATGAGAAAACGGCAAACGAACTATCCAATTTCATGAATGCTTTCAAACAATTAATCGGAATATAGACTGGCGATAGAATAACTACACTCCATTGCAACTTACTTTCCAAGCTGCGGCGATAATTCTATCGCTCCCTTATTTGGCTCAGCGTGGTATAAGATATAACTACCCTTTGCATCTTTTTTGATTTCAACTTTCTTTTTATAATTGCCCTGCTTCACGTCGACCGCATTCCATGCTGCAGGCACATAAGTCTTCAGCGTGAGTGGTACATCATACTTCACACTGTCTATCGAATGTTGCAGGTGCACGGTAATTCGATCATCTTTTCGGTCCTCGCTTACCGTTGCATTCATTCGTTCACGCATATACTTGGCTACATCGCTAAAGTTGGCTACCCATAGATCATTTTCGTGCTGTTTTATATATTGAAAATAGGTGTCCAGCAATTCATGTGATAACGCCTCGTAACCCAACCCATCTATGCCATGAAAGACCAGAACGAGCCAAATGTTATTATGTGCCAGCGTAGTGTCAACCCATGACTTCATAAGTTGCATGGACGTTTTTGTTGTAGCACCTCGCTGCCATTGGACATACTCTTTGCGCGAAGAACCAGGTTGCGCCCGGTACCCGCGATTTATTTCCTGCATGAATGTATCGGTCATTAGATTACGGAGAGCATCATAAGCAGGCAAAGCGTATTTCATAGCCCGTGGATGCTCAATGCCAAAGGGTATCTCAGCCGAGAATGTGTATTTTTCTCCCAAATGATCCCTGATATCCTCTTTACTTTTTTTAAGTTCATAAAACATATTTGTAGTATCCAGCACGGCCATGTGTGCATGAGTAACAGTATGACTT
>DASXOT010000488.1:0-3901 GCA_036494065.1 Chitinophagaceae bacterium | reverse complement strand
CAATGACGTTGGTTTCTGGGTATACGTCATGTTTGGATCTATCCATTATATATCCTACCATTAATTGGATGCCAATTGAAGACTTTATAAATATTTCAGGACCTGCAAAGAATGAAATGGCATGGTAATGCGATGCATCTAGGTTGGAAACCTTTTCAATGCCACTTGAGTAACTGCTTTGCATAAAAATATTTGCTTTTTGGTTTTTGGGTAATAGGTAGTATCTTAAGAACGGTCCGAAAGTTGAGTAAGTATCATGCTGATGCTCTCCGTTAACTGATTTAAAGAATGAAAACACAAAGTCGGGCTGCAAGCCTATTGCTAGCTTATCAATAATGAAGTAACCTGCATTTCCGGTTAGCTGAATAGAGCTTGTTGTATTACTTCCTACATCACTTAATGCCTTAGACGAGGAAAACCCCATACTTCCGCCAAATAGCCAATTCTTTTTTTGAACCTGACCATTTACATATACTGTAAACAAAGTGCAGCAAAAAGCGGTAAAAAAAATTTTCATAACAAAAAAGGTTTGAAGTTAAAAGAAAAAAATAATAAGAGACAAGCTGAAGAAGGTTTGTACCTTATGAAAAAGGATAATATAATACCTAGAATAGTATTTTTCATAGAAAGGCTCAATGATTACCAAATTATTCGAAAAGGAGTTTGCTTCCAAATATTCTTTCTTAACTGTTTAAATCTTAACTTCTACAATTTACACCTAAGCTGTCCATTTTTCGGACCAAAAAATGGTATTTATATCACGCCTGTAATTTTTACTAAGAAAATTACACTCGTTAAAATCCTTTTTTTGCTTTAAGCTCTTTGATTTGATTTTTGGGTGACGCCAATTCCTCTACGTCAAAATGAGCAGCAATTTTATTCATAATGTCATCGTATTGCGTCATAAGTACTTTTTCAATCTTATATGGAAATCTCCATACACTGGAATAATTCACTTTGATAATACCTGCGCATCTATTAGCCCTGACATTCATGCCGTCTTTAGCCTTCGGACGTCCTAGACATGCCCATTGAGACACTCGCATTTATTCTGGCTAATTGCGCACTTTATGAGATATCTTATTATTTATTCGGTTTCTATGTGGGAGTAACTCTTTGTAATCATTGAACTGAAATCTTTTTAATTCCAGAATTTTTTCAATTCTATGACAGATAAATGTTACCCTTGTAGTTGATAGGTTATGCCGTTGCGCAATTTCAGTGAATGATTTTCCTTTCTTCCATTCGATATAGATGCTTTTGTTCCTCGGCACAAGATCAACTTGTAGTAACCAAGCTTGCTCAAACTGGCGGGTTCCATTTGCCGCATAGGCATCGCATAACGTACAGGACCGGTACCCTGTTTACAAAATATATTTGCGCTTCATATTTATTGCCTGAGGCAATTATAGATAACCGGATCGTTCTTAATGGAATTCGTGAAGACGTTTCCTTCGAGATCGGAAAGCGTGGTATCGGCATAATATCCATAAAGCTTTTCAGTTCTTTGAGTGTTTTTGTATCAGGATCTTCGCCTGCTGTTCATGGGTATGATCATAATCGCAAACGAGCACATTAATCTTTTTACTCACCGACCCAATAAATGAAACCGTTTGGAACTTCCAGGCGATTTTTTAATCATTACTTCTTGAATTCCTCATACCTCTTTGCATCATCCTGGGCATTGGAATATTTTGTGAATGATTTGTATTCTTCTTGCCACCCATTCTATTGAGATTATAAAGAAAGCTGATAAGAAAGTAGCGTCTCAGTACATTTGTTTTTGTATCCTGTATATAATTATCGGAAGTGGTGCGCGTAATACTTTGATTCTGATTTAAAATATCATTTACCGACAGCTTGATTTCTCCATTCTTCTTTTTGAATATGTCCTTTGAAACACTGGCATTCCATAAAGGGATTGACTGGTTGAATCCGTCCGCGCGTCCAGTATTTACATAATCTTCAAAATCGGTTGCCAAAATGAAATCTTTGGGAAATGCATACGATATATCGGCCGTATATGTTTGAGAAAAATAATTATCATTCAGTAAACTGTTGACGGAGTATTTTATATTATAATACGAAACATTCATGTTTGCTCCAAAATTGAGTTTGTCGGTTAGCAAATCAAAATTGACACCTGCACCCTGAGTAACCGTAAGAGTTTTGCCAATATTCTTTCGTTGATACAATAGACTTACGTCCTGGTTGTACGCAATAGAGTTGATAAAATTCAGGCTCGATCCTTTCAGTTTTTTATTTCTGAATGGCAGACCAAGTGTCACATAGCTCGATGTGCTGAAAGCCCCATTCAGGTTCACAGGTTTTATTAATTGAATCCCTTTGGAAACGGAATCGGTACTATTTACGATCTTATTCTCCGTAGTGCTAAAGCTGAGGTTTGCTGCAAGAAATTTATAAGTGAGAACATTAAATGTATTATATCCCAGAGTAATATTGTGGTTGAACTCCTGCCTGAGGTTGGGATTCCCGATTCGCCACTGCAAAGGATTTGATTGATCAAGTACATTTTGTAGCTGTGAAAGACTGGGCTGATTCGTCCGACCGCTATACCGGAAACGAAAGCTTTTGCTTTTATTGACCTGGTAATTGAAAGTGGCGATCGGGAAGAAGTTTACATAACTATGCTTACTGGTAGAATCTTTCCCGGTTGTGGCCAGGTAGCTCATACTCTCCAAAGTTGAAAATTGCGCCGCCATTCCCAGCTGATAGTTATACTTTGGCTTTTGTACGCGGAAATTTGTTCCTATGCGATTTGCACTAAAAGAATTTTTAAAATAATTAGTTAATGGCAGGTCAGGGGTTTCATATTTGCCGGAATTCGGATCGAAATCATATGTTTTTTTATCAGAGGTGTTCTTGTTATTTGTATATGCATAGTTTAATTCGAGCAACTTATTTTTCCCTATTGGCTCTGTGTAGGATGAACTGAGCACATTGTTGTGAGTATAAGTTTCCTGTTGACTGTTTCGGTTTTGATTTAACAGGTTATCGGTTGTTCCATCCGGCTTATAAAATGTATTTGATGAAATATTATACCCTTCACCAAGGCTATGACTGTATGTATTTGCAAGCCCAATAGTCAATGTTCTTCCGACCTTACCAAAGCGGTGCCTGAACAGAAGATTATTGTTCAGGTTTTGACCATCTCTTTCATTTGAATTTTTGGCAATGCCTGTCACCGACAGGAATCGCTGTGATGGGGTGACCGAGTAGGTAGAAGCTGTGTCGTTATTTTCGCTTTCAGAATGCTGAAGTGTGAGACTTGGCGTATATAAAATCGAGTTCATCGAATCGATCTGGTATTCTAGTCGGACATTGAAACGGTTATTCTGATTAGTACTGCTCGATTTGTAATTTTCAGATAAGTCGGTAGTGGAGTCATCAGGAAAAAATGTTTGTCTGTAAATATTCCTCTCGGCGTTATTTTGAGTATTAGAATAAAAACAATTTCCACCGATCCTCAATTTCGGAGAAACGTAGTTGTTATAATTAATTCCCCCGGAAATATATTTGTTGATACCTGTCGGCGAGTTATTAGAACTGGTTCCAACTGAAGTAGCGCGGGCTTTTCCACCACCTCTGCTAAAACCGGCACCAGTGCTTCCCATATTTTGAAAGCCTCCCATCGAAGTCACGATATCGGAAAATGTAAATCCCTGCTTGTTTACATTATTGACATTACCCAGAACAGAAAGTTGCTTGTCATTATTGAAATGATTGGCGCTGATATTATTTTCATAGCGGCCATCCGTTCCCGCACCTACCAGAGCTCTTCCAAAATATCCTTTCTTTTTATCCTTTTTTAATTTCAGATTGATAACTCTCTGCCTGCTTCCATCGTCAATCTTCGTAAATTTTGCCTGATCGCTCATAT
>DASXOT010000487.1:0-6533 GCA_036494065.1 Chitinophagaceae bacterium | reverse complement strand
CAGCGACGGTTGGATCGTGCGCCTCTCTAATAGATTCTTTATCGATGACAGCACAAAAAACGCTGCCTGTTCGAACATAAATAGATTCAACGTTTATTTTGATGCTTTCCGCAGTTTTTTGCCGGGAAATGAATTTACCGTCCAACTGTCCGATCAAAACGGGGATTTTTCACATGCCAGCAATATTGGAAACATTGCGTCCACGCAAACCGATTCCATTTTAATTACCCTTCCTTCCAACCTCGTTCAAAGCGCCGGCTATAAATTGAGAGTGATCGCATCCAGGCCAAATGACACAAGCGAAATATACTCATTGTGGATACATGGAGTCCCGGCCATCACTTTGGGCAATGACACAGCGATTTGTGAAAACAGCCGGTTTGCGCTTTCGGCGGGTTCCCAGCTCCCCTCTTCGCAATTTATTTGGAACACCGGTTCTACAGACAGTTCAATTGTAGTGATGCAACCAGGAGTCTACTGGTGCCAAACTGATAACGGTTGCGGCTCTGCGCGTGACAGCATTTCAATCCAGGTAATGCCTATACCTGTTTCGGATATTGGGCCCGATACAGGTTTTTGCAAAGGGAATTCAATAGTACTCCGTTCGAATCCACAGCTTAAAGACGTTTCTTATTTGTGGAACACAGGTGCTATCGCCGATTCGATTATAATTACAACCGGAGGGGTCTACTCACTGCAGGTTTCAAATAGCTGTGGTAACACAACAGACAGCCTGTTGGTTACAGAATATCCTTTTCCTAATTTGAACCTCGATAAAAATCCAACATTATGTTCAGGTACAACCCGGTTACTTAGCGCCGGCGCAGGTTACACATCTTATTTATGGAATGATGGCAGCAATTCCTCTACGTTATCGGTAAATGCAACCGGCACATATTGGGTTACCGTAACAAATTCTTCTGGCTGCCGGGCAAGTGATACTTCGAGAATCGGTGAAATAGTGCCATTGCCAAATGACTTTCTACCCGCCGATACAAGTGTTTGCTTCGATCATTCATTATTATTAAAATCAAACTCAAATTTTGAAACTTATTTGTGGAGCGATGGCAGCACGACCAGTTCGATTAGTATTGATCACTCCGGAATTTACTGGCTCGAAGTAACGGACGAGTATGGCTGCCAGGGAAAAGATAGTGTTGTGGTAAATGACAGGCAATGTGCTGTTGGTTTTTACATGCCAACTGCATTTACCCCAAATAACGACGGTAAGAATGATGTTTACCGCCCGATGTTATTCGGAAATGTAATTCAATTTCGATTTACTATTTACGATCGTTGGGGTAAAAAAATTTTTGAAACAAATGATGTTCAAAAAGGATGGGATGGCAAGTTAAACGGAACTGTAGCTGCATCTGATGTCTATGTATGGCTTTGCAGGTACCAGCTATCCGGTGACCAATTACGTACTGAAAAAGGAACGGTGATGCTAATCAGATAAAATTTACATTAAAAGAATAAGTGCGAGAACTAATAAACCTACACCACACGCTCTGGCAGTTGAACGAAACTAAAGTTCAGGAATGAGATCATACAAATTGACCGGCGAAGCATTCTTGACACTATCGGCGTGCTTACCTTTCTTGCACCTTTTTTTATAGTCAAACCGATAGAGCAAATTGACTGCCATTTTGTTGATAAAGGAAAAATTTTCTGCCGTTGCTCCCGACTGCTTCGTGCTAATATCTTCATTAAAAACAATTATACCCGACATGGCTTTTTCCCAAAAACCAATTTATTATCCAGAAAGCAAATCTATTTTAATCCACCGTTGGAAATATCTTGAAATTTTAATGCATCTGCCCTGCGGTGGCGGCCCGGAGCAAATTTAATCTTTCCTATTTTTGTTACTATCCATTCATTTTCATGGTCATACTATAAAAACCTGTTAAAGCCCGTTTTTTTGGCTAACAGGTGGCATAAAAAATGCATTAAGTAAAAAGCTAAATTTTCGCCATGCACCTTAGGAAAACGATTGCCTTTGTTCTATTCTTCTGCCTTTTGGCTTTTGCCTGTAAAAAAGATCAAAATAGTTCCTCATCCGGTCAAACCGATAATTGCCAGATACAAAAAAAGACATCCAGTGGAGACATTGTTACTGATGAATATATAGTGGCTTATAAACCTTCTTTTGTTAACGCACGTACTATGTCCATCGATAGAATTTCCAGGCTGAACCAGGATGTTCTCCAGCGAAACAATATTCAATCAAACTCAGTGGAAAAAACCTTTCAGGGTGAGCCCGGAGGTTTTATCGCACATTTGTCCGCAGATGAGGCGGTAAAGCTTAAAGATGATTCCGACATTGAAGCGATCGAACCTGACCGGGTAGTCGCGCTCAGTACCTGTTTCACCGTTGCCGCACCTACACTGCTTACCTGGAATATTAAACGCGTCGGCTATGGAGATGGCACAGGCAAAACAGCATGGATTATCGATACCGGAATAGATTTTACGCACCCTGATTTGACGGTTGACCAAACAAGAAGCAAATCATTTATTAGTGGCGTTACATCAGCAAGCGATGAAAACGGTCATGGTACACACGTAGCGGGAATAATCGGCGCGAAGAACAATACGTTTGGCGTGATGGGTGTTGCCTCTGGTGCAACGCTTGTTTCATTACGCGTTTTGGATAAAGATGGAGATGGTCTTCTATCTAATATTATAACGGCATTAGGTTACGTCAATACAAATGCAAGTGCAGGTGATGTTGTAAACATGAGCCTGGGAGCCGATAGTATTTCGTCTATCCTGGACCAACAAGTTAAAAATACTGCGCTAAGAGGAGTTTATATTACGATTGCGGCCGGCAATGATGGCAAACCCGCCAGTGATTATTCCCCGGGAAGAGCCAATGGCTCGAATATCTTCACCGTTTCCGCCATTGATAGCCTTGACAATTTTGCAAGCTTTTCCGATTACGGTAATGACGTAGTTGATTATGCGGCTCCCGGCGTTCATATCCTCTCGACATACATAGGCGGGAAATATGCTTATATGACCGGCACTTCTATGGCCGCCCCTCACGTGGCGGGTTTATTACTTTTAAAAGGAAATAATCTTTCAACTAGCGGCACGGCAAAGAATGATCCTGATGGAACTCCCGACCCTATCGCTCATTATTAGCGCCTTTTCCGGCCTGTCCCGTTTTATGCTTTGGCTCTTTTCCTTTTTCTTTTTGATTATTTGTCCTTTCAGCCATTTTACCACTTGATGATTCACTTGCCGGATCAGTGTCTTCATTTTCCTGGGCGATAAAGTTGACATGCTTATCGCGATTAGCTTCTGACGGCACATCGAGATGGCGATCTTTTTGCTTTTCAGGCATAGCTATTTTTTTTGAATTGAATCTGGAGGAATTGTATCATTGCTCCTGTTATAGGTGTTAGTGTCACCCAGCCCATTATTCGGCCCTCCATCTGCGGGGCTGTTGGTTTTTGTGTTGATCGATGTACTGTCGGTTGTTTTGGCCGAGGTCGCGTTGTTATGGCAAGCTATCATCGCCAACACGCAAAAGATTCCAATTAGTAGTTTCATAATTAGCTATTTTTTCATGCCGGTATCCTGCATTTTGTTAGGTATTAAAGATGTATCAAGTCGACGATTACTGTCTGCTATGTTACTACTGGCAGTACTGTCGTACACATTCGTCTTATCCTTTACATCGGTGCTATCGACCGTTTTTGTGCTGTCGCTGGAGTTATTACATGCAGCAGTAAATAACAAGGAAAGCGCGATCCATCCCGGATTTTTCATATACTGTTTTTAATTGGTTAGTTAAACAATAATGAAATATCAATTTTATTGCCAGTAATCACCAGCTAACCCATCAATAAAAATGGCTGATGAATGCCATCAGCACTATTGAATTGTATTAACCAGTTTTATGACTTAAAATTTCCTTTAAATTCTTGCCTGAATCTTTCGTAATCGGGAATGGAAACGTTTTGCACGTACGGGTTCTCAGGATGGTGTAAAATATATTCCTGGTGATAATCTTCAGCAGGGTAAAAATTAGTAAATGGTTTAACCTCGGTTACAATTTTTCCACTATACTTTTTTGCATCTGCTAATCGTTTGATTTCCGCGTCAATAATTTGTTTCTCTTTTTCATTCCGATAAAAAGCAATCGAACGATATTGGGTGCCTTCGTCGTTTCCCTGTCGGTTCAACTCTGTGGGATCATGGCTGGCAAAAAAAGCCTTAACCAGCGTCTCAAAGGAAATTTTCGAAGGATCATAGTATACCTGCACAGTTTCGGCATGACCCGTTTCACCGCTACTTACTTTTTCATAATCCGGGCTGGTATCAGTGCCGCCGGCGTAACCGGACACAGCATCGCGGACACCTGCGAGACTTTGAAAAACAATCTCTGTGTGCCAAAAACAACCTTCGGAAAAATTAGCAACTGCTTCGTCTGACGAAGGTTTTTCCTTGCTCCCGGAAAAAATTTTAGCGACGGCAGCGCTATTTTGAGTACGGGCGCAACCGACAAAAATGGCTATGGAAAGAATTGTTACGAGAAATGATTTCATGATCAAAGATTTTATTGTTTCGAGTTGGTGGGTGGTTTGCCTCCGTCTGGTACAAAGATCAGTGCGGCTGAATTCATACAATATCTTTTGCCTGTTGGTTCAGGGCCATCGTCAAAAACATGCCCCAGATGTGAACCCGTCTTACTGTCTACTACTTCCAGGCGAACCATGCCATACGTCTCATCTCTCACCAGCCGGACCGCATCGGGATTAATAGGAGCATAAAAACTTGGCCAGCCTGTTCCTGAATCAAATTTCGTATCGGAACTAAAGACAGGCTGAAGTGAAGCCGCCGAATAATAAGTTCCTTTCTGATAAAAATGATCATACTTGCCAGAGAATGCTTTTTCTGTACCCTGCTGGCGGAGAATGTAATATTGGTCAGAAGTGAGTTTGTCCTTCCATTGTGCATCTGTAAATTTCTCCGGATAAACTGTTTTGCTATCAGCAACGGGCGGGTCAGGATATTTTGCGGTTTTATTCTTTGTTTGTCCCATGGTGCAACCTGCGCCGAATAATGTTACAACTGTGAATAACATGAGTGGTAGACGTTTCATCTTATACTATTTTACTTTAAATAAACGAAATCAGGCGCTATAAGGTTTGCAGAACAACCGACAAAAGCAGGAGTATTAACAAGTTTTTGAGAAGTTAACTTCCCAACTGGCGATAATTTTTCCATAACAATTTGAGATCCAAAGAAGGTTCATAGTCTCTCGCATACCATTGATTAACTATTTGCAAACCTTCAGCCGGTAATTCATTTATAAAGTTAGTGGGAACTCCATTACAACCCATTACCGCCTGGCGCAATTTTGGAAGAGGTCCACCCTTCCCTGCATAGCCGATCCAGGTTCGCTTTCCAAAAAGGACAAGAAAACAATTTTTGAAGAATTCGATTGGTCTTTTGACAAGAAAAAGATGAAATGGGAAAGTGACCAAAAAAAGCAATGAACCGGTAATATCGATCAGTCTTTTAATACGCCGATTGTAAGGATCTGATATTTTGTATCCATTCTCCTTAGACAGCGCTTCTCCCGATGTATCTCTTGAATCACTACCGACAATACTGCGACTTTTTGACGCATGAAATTTTACACGCAGATTTTTCGGGAGCCCGTGGACAACCCCGATAATGTCTTTAAATGACAAGCTGCCCTCGCAAAAAATCAGTTCCCTGAAATCCACCACCAGTTTAATATCTCTTAACCTGTTCCAATAACCAATAGTGCCTGTCTCATTTTCATTTACGGCTACGCGTCCTAAAATCTTATCGTGAAAGCCGGCATGTTTCATCAGCTTTTTGGTTGCCTGGTATTCATCCTCTGAGCCAACGATTAGTGTATGGAGATTGTTTTCTTCTTCTTTATATAGTACACCCGTTATTACAAGAAGCCATCGCTCAATACTTATTAAAATAAATGCCAGCACGGCTCCAAACAAAACAATAGCTCGCGAGAAACGAAGATTCTCAGGCAACAGTGAATACGCAGCCAGCAGAACCAGCGTCGCAATAAAAGTGGAACGGATAAGCCCTGCGCGCCGGTACCATTTATCATACAGCCCCGCATAATAAGCCACAGCCAGGTACGCTACTGAAAAGGCCGGAAAGGAGATCAGCAATAATTTATTAGGATATTGGGTATCTGTCCGCACATAATCCGACCATACATTTTTCATGATCCAGAAAGAAAGGAGTATAAGCAAAATGTCGATGAAAGGCAAACCAATCCAGCGCACAAATTTTCCAATTGCAGACATTACAGCGCGAAACCAAATAGCCATATGAATAAAAAAACTAAAAATACCGGCCTTGCCTCCTCCATAATGCCTTTTCACAAATATGTTCATCGCCCTGTAGAACATCCGTACATAATTGAGGCTGCCTTTTCGTGTACTCTCACCTTTAAAATGCAGGATACTGGTTTCTGCCAAATAATAATTTTTATACCCCAAACGCTGAATACGATAACTTAG
>DASXOT010000486.1:0-6384 GCA_036494065.1 Chitinophagaceae bacterium | reverse complement strand
TGTTTCACTTTTTTTGTTAGTGATTAGTTCCGCGGCATCTTATTTCAGCATCCGAAATCTTATCACCAGTGGCGGATGGGTAAATCATACACACGAAGTAAAGCTCAGGACGGAGGAAATCATTTCAAATTTAAAAGATGGCGAGACGGGGAGTCGCGGCTATTTGCTGACAAAAGATGCTTCCTTTCTTGAACCATACAATGGCGCGTATGAAAGAACAATAAGTTCCATAAATGCATTGAAAGATCTCATTAAAGACAACCCCGCACAACAGAGCAACTGCGATACGCTTGAGCTTCTGGTAAATAAAAAATTTACCCTTCTTCAGCAATCTATCGACGATGCAAAACTGGGACTGCCAGTGAACCCATCAATTTTAAAAGTCGGCAGAAGTTACATGGAAAATATCCGGCTGTTAACAAAGAAAATGCAGAGCGTCGAAGAAAACCTACTTGCGGTACGAAACGAAAAGCTCAATCGGTACACCGTATACGCTCCGGTAATTATTTTAATTGCCGCTGCAATGGCTATTGTTATCACGATCATTTTCTACCGGCGTGTAAGGAACGATTTCAAGGAACGCCTAACATTAAATGAAATACTGGAAAAAAAGGACAAAGACATCGCTTCCCGGTTACAGATCATTCAAAACATTGCTCAGCAAATAGTAAATGGCAATTACAAGGTACGTGTGCGCGAAGAAGAAAACGATACACTGGGCAGTTTGTCCGGTTCACTGAATCGAATGGCTTCGTCCCTTGACCGGTCCTTCACTCAACTCGCCGACAATGAATGGCTCCAGACCGGCGTTGCACAGCTGAGTAACAGTTTAGCCGGTGAAAAAGATGTGCGTGCCTTGACCAGTGATACTATTCACTTCATTGCACAATACACGGAGAGTGATGTGGGTGCAGCGTACATACTTGACGATGATGGTTCGCTAAAGCTCACGGCAACTTACGCCCTGTCTGAGGAAAACTTGAAAATGAGAATTCAACCCGGAGAAGATCTGGCTGGCCAATCTTATAGCAATAAAGGCCTTGTCCAACTCCATGACATCGATGACAGCCTCTACGCTTCATTCACGGGCGGGCAATTAAAACCCAAATCCGTGATCGCTTTCCCCATCGTCTTTGAAGGTTCTGTTCTCGGGGTAATAGAACTTGGAACGATTCATTCTTTTACGGATATCCAGTTGGGATATCTTAAAAATATTTCTGAATTAATTGGCGTGGCAATTAATACATCCAAAAACAGAATGAAACTGAAAGAACTATTGGAAGAAACCCAGGCGCAGGCAGAGGAGTTGCAGGCGCAACATCGTGAGCTGGAAAATATGAATGTTGAGTTAGAGGCACAGGCTGAAAAGTTACAAACCTCCGAGGAAGAGTTAAAGGTTCAGCAGGAAGAATTGCTGGAGACAAACCAGGCATTGGAAGAACGCTCGCAATTATTGGAAGAAAAAAATCATCTCGTTGCCGTCAGTAATCTTGAAATTCAGAAAAAAGCGGAAGAACTTGAATTGAGCACCCGGTATAAATCTGAGTTTCTCGCTAATATGTCCCACGAATTGCGAACACCATTGAACTCTATTTTACTCCTATCGCGACTTTTAGCAGAAAATAACAATGGAAATTTAAATGATGAACAGGTTGAATATGCACAGGTCATTCAAAGTTCGGGGGATGGTCTTCTGCAATTGATTGATGAGATCCTTGATCTTTCGAAGATTGAATCGGGTAAACTTGAATTGTCGTATGAAAAAATCGCAATCTCGGAAATTATAGCCGACATGCGAATGTTGTTTGCGCCTTTAGCACGGGATAAAAATATCAGCCTGGTGCTATTTGCAAGTGAGGATGTACCCTTACAAATTGAGATTGATAAATTCAGGCTGGAACAAATCCTGAAAAATCTCATTTCGAACGCCCTGAAATTTACGGCAAGAGGAACTATCCAGTTAAAGATTTCGCTCTCCACCTTATATGACGGGTTTATCAATTTCTCTGTTAAAGATACAGGCATCGGCATACCGGCCGATAAACAGGAAGCGGTCTTTGAAGCTTTTCAGCAAGCTGACGGGTCTACAAAAAGAAACTATGGAGGTACCGGCCTTGGCCTTTCAATCAGCCGTCAACTAGCCCGGCTATTGTCAGGTGATATTTCATTGTCAAGCGAAGTAAATAAAGGGAGCGAGTTTATTCTTTTTGTTCCGTTGAGCAAACCGCAAAGTGAAACTAACGATCGAAATTTCCAAACTGCTACTTCTACCCAAATCGCCGTAAGTCAGCCGGGTAACGACAAACTGGAAGAAAATCAATTTTCACAAAGATTAGTGCTTTCAAAAATCCCTGAAGAAATTGCCGATGACAGGCAAAACATTACAAAAAATGACAAACTGCTTTTAATTGTTGAAGATGATACGGGGTTTGCAAAAGCCCTGCTTGAATTCGTACACCAAAAAGGATATAAAGGTATTGTGCTTGTAAGAGGCGACCAGGTCATGGATATTGCCAGGAACTATCAGCCCACTGGTATTTTATTAGATATACAATTACCGATAAAAGATGGTTTGCAGGTTTTAGACCAGTTGAAAGGACATTCTGCTACGAGGCATATTCCTGTACACATCATGTCTTCATTTGAATTAAAAAAGGAAACATTAAAGAAGGGAGCTGTCGATTTCATTAATAAGCCGGTGATAGCAGAACAAATGAATACAATACTTGAGAAAATCGAGTCCGCCTTGAACACTGACCGCAAAAAAGTGCTGATAGTAGAGGACAATACACAACATGCGAAGGCACTTGCCTGGTTCCTATCGCAAAATGGAATTACAACTGAGACGTCTCCAGCGATCGAAGACAGTGTAACTTCCCTGATGAAGCATGAGGTGAATTGTGTCATTCTCGACATGGGAATACCGGGAGCCAGGTCATATGATTCACTGGACATTATCAAAAAGAACGAAAGCCTTTCAAATACACCAATCATCATTTTTACGGGTAAAAGTCTGTCCAGGCCGGAAGAGCAGCGCATCAGGCAGTATGCAGATTCAGTCATTATAAAAACTGCGCAGTCATATCAGCGTATCCTCGACGAAGTCTCACTATTTCTTCACATCGTGGATCAAAACGATAAAAAGGCTGACGGTCGTGGAAGAAAGTTGTCTTCACTGGACAACATACTTAAAAACAAAACGGTGCTGGTCACCGATGATGATATCAGAAACATTTTCGCATTGACCAAAGCCCTTGAAAAACACCAGATGCATGTCATTACTACCGGAAATGGAAAAGAGGCATTAAATGTTCTAAAAAATAACTCCTCTATTGACATCGTGTTGATGGATATGATGATGCCAGAAATGGATGGCTATGAAACGATAACCCATATTCGAAAAAATAATGAGTGGAGAAGGTTACCTGTTATTGCTGTTACAGCCAAAGCAATGACCGGTGACAGGGAAAAATGCATACAGGCAGGAGCTTCAGATTATATAACTAAGCCCGTAGATACTGATCAACTGATATCATTGATGCGCATCTGGATCCAGGAAACATCGAAATGATTGTAAGCTATGCCGGTAAAAAAAGTGGTTATCATTGATGATGATCTCAAAAACATTTTTGCGTTATCCGCTGTACTTCGCGCGAACGGCTTTAACATCATTGACGCGTCTAATGTGATGAGGCCTGGAACAGTTAAAATCCGATAATGACATTGGCATTGTTTTGTCCGATATAATGAGGCCAGGACGTGATGGTTTCGATTTAATTCACCTGCTTAAGCATGATGGCCGCTGGAAAAATTTACCATTCATTGCGGTCACAGCCAAGGCAATGCCCCAGAGACAGGGAAAAATGCGTGTCAGCCGGCGAGGATGATTATATTTCGAAGTCCATCGATGTAAACAAGTTGAAGATTATATTGAATAAATATAAAATTGCAGGAAGCCAGAATACTTATAAGTGATGAGCAGGTGGAAATTTTGCAACAGGATTTCCTGGAATTTCATGGGTATGATTTTACCCAATATTCCATGGCTTCCTTTAAAAGAAGAATACAACGCCTTTTCAGCATGAATAAGGGAGGTAATTTCAAGGAATTCAGAAAGACACTCCAGCACGACGATGGCTATTTTTTCCAGGCACTCACAGAAATTAGTGTGAATGTGACGGAGATGTTTCGTGATGCTGCGTTCTACAGAACTATCCGGGAAAAGGTAATTCCTGTTTTAGCAACATATCCGCACATTCGCGTCTGGCATGCCGGATGTGCAACCGGCGAGGAAGTCTATTCGCTGGCGATTATGCTGCATGAGGGTGGTATCTTGCACAAATCATTGCTCTATGGTACAGACATAAACCCCATAGCAATTGAAAAGGCGAGGATGGGAATTTTTTCCGTTGGCCCCATGCAGCAATATTCAAAAAATTACCATGACAGCGGAGGAATGCAGGATTTTTCTTCTTATTATACGGCTAACTATGGCATTGTAAAATTTAACACCGACTTGTCCCAAAAAATAATTTTTTCTACACACAATCTTGTTTCGGATTTTTCATTTAATTCTTTCCAGCTTATATTCTGCAGAAATGTTCTCATCTATTTCGAAAAAAACCTACAGGCAAAAGTGCTTCGCTTATTTGATAGTAGTCTTGAACCTTTGGGCTTCCTGGCCCTGGGTTCAAAGGAGTCGATCAGGTTTTCACCGCTTGAATCAAGCTACCAGGCAATCCTTGAAAGGGAAAAAATCTGGAGGAAGTTAAAATGATGCATGAAATAAAATTAATTGCAATGGGTGGCTCCGCAGGCAGCCTACAGGCCATTTTGAAAATACTCGAGTACATAAAACCGGGCTATCCAATTCCCATTTTACTCGTCATCCATAGAAACCCAGCGTTTCCATCGCCTTTAGAAGAATTACTTTTATCGCGCACAAAATTCATCGCAAAGGAAATTGAAGAAAAAGAAAAAATAGAGCCGGGGCACATTTACATCTGCCCGGCAGACTATCATGTACTAATAGAAAAAGATCGAAGTTTCTCCCTGGACGATTCGGAAAAAGTAAATTTTAGTCGCCCCAGTATTGATGTGGCCCTCAAGTCGGCTTCAGATATTTTTAAAGAAAATCTCCTGAGCATACTTCTTTCCGGCGCCAATGCCGATGGAGCAGAAGGATTACTTTATGCAAATAAAAATGGAGGAATTGCAATTATCCAAAATCCGGAAGAGGCGTTGGTACCCTTTATGCCACAAGAAGCTTTAAAAGGATTGAAGGCAGATCATGTCCTTGACACAAACCAAATCACCGGTTTTTTAAACAGCCTCGTTGTTTGAGTATTGTTTTTTATTAATGGTTTCTTCCAACACTTTTTCAAATCCGGCAATATCAAATGGCTTTTGAATATACACATCGGCTCCCGCTTCACGTGTAAGCTCTGCAACATGCGTGTTCGCCGAAAATAGAATGACGGGAATACCGCTTGTACGAAAATCAGCTTTAATTAGCCGGGTAGCCTCCACACCACCCGTTACGGGATCTTGTTGTCCATTACTATCACACCTGGCCTGAACTCGAGAATGACATTAAGAAGGTCGTTGCAACTTGTCCTGGTCGCAACCTCATATCCTTTTGCCGTGAGTATGATACTACAGATATTTAAAATATCCTGGTCGTCATCAAAAATTAAAATCTTTTTTTGCATTCAAAAATTTTCAAGAGAAGAATCTACAAAAATTAAACCGAACAAGTCGATCAATTGGTAAAGGCATTAAATCCAGTAATATCCTGACCTGTTATTAACAAATGAATGTCGTGAGTTCCCTCGTATGTTATCACGCTTTCGAGATTCATGATATGGCGCATTACACTATATTCCCCGGTTATTCCCATCCCCCCCAGGATTTGTCTTGCATTGCGGGCGATATCCGTTGCAATTTCGCAACCATTCCTTTTTGCCATAGAAACCTGTTGCGGTGTTGCCTTGTTCTCATTCATCAGTACTCCCACCCGCCAATTTAGCAATTGTGCTTTTGTAATTTCCGTCACCATCTCTGCCAATTTCTTTTGCTGCAATTGGAATTGACCGATAGGTTTATTAAACTGGACCCTTTCCTTTGAATAACGGAGCGCAGTGTCATAGCAATCCATTGCGGCGCCAACAGTTCCCCAGGCAATGCCATATCGTGCCTTAGTAAGACAGCTTAGCGGCCCCTTTAATCCTTTTACATTAGGAAGAATATTTTCCTTTGGCACTTTTACATTATCAAAAACCAATTCGCCGGTTGCTGAAGCGCGTAAACTCCATTTGCCGTGTGTCGTTGGAGTGCTAAAGCCTTCCATTCCCCGCTCCAGTATTAATCCTCTTATATCGCCTT
>DASXOT010000485.1:0-3110 GCA_036494065.1 Chitinophagaceae bacterium | reverse complement strand
ATCAGGTTTTTTAGACTAATCTGTGCCATAATTATTATGTTTAGTTTTTACTCTGCATTCTTTGTATGTCTTCGAACTTGTCGGTACAAATATGGACAGAGGAGTATATTTATAAGAATCCCAACTCTAATTGCGCAGCTTCGCTCATCATACTCTTGTCCCAGGGCGGATTCCATGTCACCGCTACATGCACATCGTTCACGCCCTCAATTCCCCGAAGCTTTTGATCTACTTCAACAGGTAATGTTTGTGCAGCCGGGCAGCTGGGCGCGGTCAGCGTCATCACAATTTGTACATTATTAATCGGCAGCACATTTACTTCATATACCAATCCGAGCTCATAAATATCAACAGGTATTTCCGGATCGTAAATCGTCCGCAATCTTTCTATCACTTTCTCTCTTAAATTCTCCATCTCCATAATGAATCAATAATTAATAATTATTAATTTTTTTCTCTTATTGAATGTTTGATTTTAAAAGCCAATGCAAAATTCTTCATTTGTCTTACCATGGCCAACAATCCATTTGAACGTGTTTGTGCCAGGTGCGTTGTCATTCCAATTTCCTGTATAAAATTTAATTTCGCCTGGACAATATCTTCAGCTTCCTGCCCTGACAATACCCTGATCAGCATACTGATTAACCCCTTTACAATTATTGCATCGCTTTCTGCCCTGTAAAAAACCTTTCCGTCCCGGTAGTCGGCCACCAACCATACTGTAGACTGACATCCTCTCACCTTATTTTCATCCATTTTATATTTTGCATCCAATGGCGGTAATTTTTTCCCAAGATCGATGACGTATTCATACTTATCATCCCAATTGTCGAACAATGAAAATTCTTCAACGATCTCCTTTTCTATCTCATCAATTTTTTTATTCCCAGCCATGCGGTTATTAATTTTCAAATCAAATAAATCGTAACGAATCAATTCAAATACTCAGCACTTTCTATCCGATTTTATTTGGGTGCCGATTGGTTGATTTATAATTTGCTCCCACCAGGGCACTCTTGATTCTTGACTTCTCACTTCAACATTCTTATCGCCTTTTCCAATCCAATCACCAGTTCGTCTATTTCTTCCCTGGTGTTGTACACAGCAAACGATGCGCGTACGGTTCCGGGGATACGATAGCAATCCATTAGCGGCTGAGCACAATGATGACCCGTTCTAACTGCAATTCCCCTGTTATCCAATAATATTCCTATGTCCTGCGGATGAAAACCATCGACAAGAAATGAAATAACGCTCACTTTCTCCTTTGCTTCACCGATAATCCTTAGTCCAGAAATTTCTTTTAATCTTTTTGTTCCATAGCGCAGCAATTCATCTTCATGCTTCCTGATATTACTTTTACCGGTTTCATTTATAAAATCAATGGCCGCTTTGAAAGCAATGATATCAGCTATATTGGGTGTACCGGCTTCATATTTATAGGGAAGGTCATTATAAGTCGTTTTTTCAAACGTGACATCTTTGATCATCTCTCCACCACCCTGGAATGGTGGCATGGCTTCCAGCAATTCCCTTTTCCCATACAATACACCCACGCCGGTGGGTCCATACATTTTGTGACTGGATAAAGAAAAGAAATCACAGTCCATTTCCTGCACATCTATATCAAGGTGAACTGTCGACTGAGCTCCATCAATCAAAACCAGTGCACCCATGCCGTGAGCTGCATCAATGATCTCTCCCACCGGGTTGATCGTACCCAATGCATTGGAGGCATGATTCACAGCCACCAGTTTTGTCCTCGGGTTTAGCAATTTTTTATATTGCTCCATGATCAATTCCCCTTTCTCATTCACCGGGATAATTTTTATTATAGCGCCTTTTTCTTCGGCTAAGATCTGCCAGGGAACAATGTTAGAGTGATGCTCGATCGCTGAGACAATGATCTCATCACCCGATTTTATATTTTGTCTGCCCCAGGTATAAGCGACCAGGTTGATGCCTTCTGTTGTACCTCTTGTAAAGATGATCTGTTCTCTTGACGCGGCATTAATAAACTGTTGCCCGGCGTCACGAGTTTTCTCCATGGCCATTGTTGCCTCTTCAGCCAGTGTATGAATGCCACGGTGAACGTTTGCATTGTAATGTGTATAATAATTTACCAGTGCATTGATGACCGATTGAGGTTTTTGTGAAGTTGCCGCATTATCAAAATAGACCAATGGTCTTCCCTTTACTTCCCTGTTTAATACCGGAAATTGCTGCCTGATGGTATAAACATCAAAACTTTTTTCTATCACTGCTGTCTTTATCATACTCTGCTGATTTATTTTGCGTCAACTACCGCGAAGCCATCGCGTAATTAACTTAATCTCGCGGAAATCAGGCCTTCTACATATTGTCGTATCGGTTCAGGCCTGATATGTTCCAATACGTCGATCGCAAAAGCATGAAGCAATAACGATCTCGCAATTTTTTCGCTGATCCCTCTCGATTGCAGGTAGAATAACCCTTCTTCATTCAATCGTCCTACAGTGCAGCCATGGGAACATTTGACATCGTCGGCGAAGATTTCCAATTGCGGTTTTGTATTCACACAGGCGTCCTCCGAGAGCAAAATATTTTTATTGGATTGATAAGCATTTGTTTTTTGCGCCTGCGGCTGAACAAATATCTTTCCATTGAATACACCCGTCGACTGTTCATCCATAATGCCTTTATACAGCTCGTTGCTAAAGCAATTGGGTTTTACATTATCCACCACCGTGTGATTGTCCACATGCGTTTGGCCTTTCTGTAAATACAAACCATATAAATGTCCTTCGCAATTTTCCGCATCTAACACCAGGTTAAGGTTGTTGCGGACGATACCTCCATTGAGTGAAATCGTAACTGTATGGGTATAGCTTTTTGCTATCTGCCGGATGTGTGTGGTGCTTACCTGGTTCGTGTGCTTCGAATCATTTTGAATTTTGTAGTATTCCATCCTGGCGTCTTTTTCTACAACAATTTCCAGTACCTCATTTGTAAAGCTTTCATTCAATCCAAGGGTTGAATAAGTTTCAACAATTTGCACCTGTGCATTTTCAGCGACATGCAAAAGCGTACGTGGCAACGATAAGATATTATTGGATCGTGAGTCTGTAATA
>DASXOT010000484.1:0-2285 GCA_036494065.1 Chitinophagaceae bacterium | reverse complement strand
ACTCTTTTCCGTCAACATATACTTTTTGTATCTGTTCTCCCTGCGACTTTACCGTTCCATCTTTGTCAACCTGCATTCCGGGAATCTTTTTTAACAGGTCCTCGACTGTCGCGTTGGGCCTGGTTTTAAAAGCATCTGCTTTGAATTCTACAGTATCCTGGTTTATTTTGATGGGCGCATCGTCAGTTACGATTACTTCTTTCAATGTTTTGTATTCTCTTTCCATTTTTATTTCTCCAAGGTCAAGCGTCTTTTTGGCTATGATCGAAATCCTTTTACTAAAATTTTCATAACCTTCGAAAGATATAATGAGACGATAATTGCCGGGATCGATATCTTTTATTTCAAAGATGCCTTGTTTATCGGACAGAGTGTAAGAAACCAATGATGAATCGCTGCTGTTAATAATAGAAATGGTTGCCCCTGGTAAGGGGTGCCTGGCGGTAGTATCCATGAGACGACCCTTAATGGAACTACTATTTTTTTGCGCCATCACGGCAATGGAAAACAGGAGAGAACTTATAAAAAGCAAGGGAATCTTCTTCATAACACGCCATCAGTAGCAATTTAGACGTAATAAGGAATGGATAACCTTCGGCTCAAATGTTACAAGACAATGGAATCGATTAACTGATGTGCCCAACCGACGAAGTCGTGACTAACTGAAGAGGTATTCCACATCTTCCCGGCTCAGGCTTTTAACGAATGTAGCGTCATCAGCGATCAGTTCTTTTGCCAGCATTCGTTTCTTTTCCTGAAGTTGCAAGATCTTATCTTCGATAGTATCCTTGCAGATCATGCGATAGGCGAAAATATTTTTCGTTTGCCCGATACGATGTGTACGATCAATGGCCTGCTGCTCCACGGCAGGATTCCACCAAGGGTCAACAATATAGACATAGTCCGCTGCTGTTAAATTTAAACCCACACCTCCCGCCTTGAGCGATATCAAAAACACGCGAATCGTTTCATCGTTTTGGAAACTTTGGATCGCCTTTTCCCTGTCCGGGGCTGAAGTGCTTCCATCAAAATATTCAAACTTAACATCCAGGGCAGTAAGTTTTTCCCTGATTAGTGCCAGCATTCCCAAAAACTGTGAAAAAACAAGTGCTTTATGATTGCCGATATTTTCAATGATTTCCCTGGTTAATTCTTCCAGTTTGATGGAATGATTTTCGAATTTTTCTGATTCATTCAAAATTGCCGGTGAATCACAAATCTGTCGCAACTTCATCAGGCCTTGTAATATCGTAAGCTGCGATCGTTGAATCCCCTGCGTTTCTATTGAACCCAGGATCTGGTTGCGATAATCATTTCGATACGCGTCATAGATCTTTCGCTGTTCATCTTCCATTTCACAATACAATACCATTTCCTGCTTTTCCGGAAGATCTTTGGCCACTTGTTCTTTTGTCCTGCGTAGAATAAACGGGTAAAGTATCTTTTTGAGATGATCCTTACGGTCTTCTTCTCCGAACTTATCAATGGGAATTGAAAACTCCTGGCGGAAAAATTCCATAGTGCCCAGCATGCCGGGGTTTAAAAAATTCATTTGAGCAAAAATGTCAAACGTATTGTTCTGCAACGGCGTACCACTCATACAAAGGCGATGCTTTGCATTGAGTAGTGAAGCGGCTCTTGTTACCTTGCTGGAGGGATTTTTAATGGCTTGTGACTCATCTAAAATGATATAATCAAACTCGATACTTACGAATAGTTTTATATCGCTACGCAAAGTTCCATAGGTGGTGATGGTAACATCGTAATTCATCAACTCCTCTTTTATTCTTGATCGCTGTCCGCCATGATGTATATGATAAGATAATGAAGGTGTGAATTTTTTTATCTCATTTTCCCAGTTATAGATCAGCGTAGTGGGACAAACGACCAGCGCCTTTATCTTTCCATGATCAGATTTATATCTTTCCACGAAAGAGAGTGCCTGCACTGTTTTCCCGAGACCCATGTCATCGGCGAGAATTCCACCCCAGTTTATTTCATGCAGGTAATTCAACCATTGGTATCCTGCAACCTGGTACGGCCTAAGCACATGCTGCAAATGGCCGGGAGGTTCAATTGTATTTATTTTGTCAAATTCACGAAGCCGCTGATATTTTTCTTCCAGTTGAACCACTAACTCATTTTCATCCCGATTTTCATAAAGTTCATCAACAACGCTTAAATGATAGCGTGATAATTTTAATGAATTAGTTTTCCCTTCCCCTACGCGGAAAAGCAACGAGTATTTTTTTATCCATTCTTCCGGCAGTATCCCCAGGGTTCCA
>DASXOT010000483.1:0-5880 GCA_036494065.1 Chitinophagaceae bacterium | reverse complement strand
AGGTTATATCCGGGGAAATTGAAACTTCAATGGGACCGGGGCAGCCATTCTCTGGAAGGAACTGGACGTTTTTCTTCCCTAATTGGTTTACATAGGACTGTTCACGCATAATAGTTTCATAGCCGTTTGGCTTCCCATTCTCCCAATCGTGATTACCGGGAATCATGTAAATCTTAGAGGGTGAATTATCGGCAACAGATAATTGCGTATCCAGTACGCTTCGGGCAGCCATATAATAACTATAAGCTTCATCAGGCAGACCCGATTTATATAAATTATCACCAAGATAGAGAACGGTGGTTTTTGTGTCCATCGGGATCAATTCTTTCACAGCATCGACAACCGGATGGTGGCCATTGGTGAATTGACCCGCATCGCCAATCAAAACGATTCTTGCGGTAATACTATCAGTTTGGGCAACAGCTATTGTACTGCAAGCGAAAAAGAAAACCAATAAGCAAACAATCCTCATTATTTTGACTTCGGTTTATTGTACTTAAAAAAAAGTATATCCGCATTCTGCCCTTTTCCCCCGGCTTCATTGGAAATAATTAAGTCACCTCCTGGGGTGAATGTTATTCCCTCGGGCTGCTTGAATAGGCCCGGATCAATTTTATAGCAATTTTTTACTGAGTGATCTTTATTCAGGATTACCAATGCTTTATTTACCGATGCAATAATGTACAATTCTCCTGTCAGCGGATTGACCGCGGCTGCCGAAGGTTTGAATTTCAAGTCCTCTTCGTTTAACTGATCGCGGATCTCTGCTGTTTTGATTGCAAACGAGGCCGAGAATGAATCGGTTACTGGATTAAAAGACCAGGTACTTACTTCCTTTTTCTTGTCATCCTCGCAATTTTTACAGACCGCCACAAGTTGATGCACCGTCGGGTCATAAAATAACGTTTCAAATTCATTCTTTTCATCTGCAGGAATTTTGAATGATTGAATGGCAACGGAATCAGGAGAAGAAAATTGGAATTTTTCAATAACTCCCCTGCTTTTTAAAACAAAAAAGGCACTGTCTACTCTAGCGATATCTTCATAGTCGCCACCTTTAGAAAATTTCCATCTTTCGATCTGCAAAGGTTTTTTCAGATGTATTTTAAACAACCATCCTTTTTCATCCTGGATGGCGAAAACGGCACTGTCTTTCGGATAATAAATCACCCCCGAAATCTCATCCAATAATGTAGGCAATTTAAAAATAAAGGGCTTGGCAAAATCATAACCAGGAGGGCTATCATAAGAAGCTTTTTTTGCTCCGCATGCTGCCAGCACAAACGCAAATAGTACAAAAAAGGAAATTGATTTGCTACTTTCCCAAAGCCGTTTTAATCCCTGGTGCTCCTTTGTCATGTCGACAGATCTTCTATTGGTAATGATATAAGTTAACAAAAGTTCTGCCAAAGCAGTAGAGATTTCTTTAATAGGTGTTCAAACCAATTAATTAGCTATCGACACTAATGAAATATTGTCGTATGATTACGGAAAGTGGGTAAAATATTTCCTTTAGACCTGGTTATCTAGCAAATGGTCAGAAGTTAGAGATGATAACTCAAAATCATCTCCGGCATTTGTGTTATCATAATTGATGTCGACACGTAACGCTTTCAAACCAATTACGCCCTGCAATGCTTCCAATTCTAACTTTTCAATGCCAGGTTTTAATAGGTTTCGTGTTTGTAAAAACTCAATATATTCTTCATATTCCGAAGCTTCCTTTGGCAGCGTATATACGATTGCAATTTTTCCCGGTTGAGTGAGCCTCTCTTTTGAATTTTTTATTCGAACCTTATCGATTCTCTTTTTGACGATCTCATAACGGCTATTATAAGCGCCATCCACATCAAATTTTCTTTCCGAAGTACGGAAACTTATGCTGATAGGTATGCTGTGGGCAAGAATAAGCTGGGTAGTATCCAGTAAATGAGTCAGATTGTTTCTTAATCGATGAACAATGACTGCCGCATTCGTCAATACTTCCAATTGCCATATCTTTAAATTCTGTAGATAGAGTTCATCGAATTTTTTTGTTGGCGTAATAGACTGACCGATATAGATATTGAAATCTACGCCATCAGTTACATAGCGTTCGAAATAATGTGGGAAGACTTGTTGCGCTTCCGTTTGCTGCTGGTCAATGAAACTGGCCAGTGAATCGTTGATCTTTGCGATACTCTCTTCAAAATTTTGCCTGTGGTGATAGACCAGGTTTTTTTGTGAATCAATTGCGGAAAAATACTGGTCTATTTCTTTTTTAAGTGAAGGCTTCGCTCCTGCCAGATGGTGAAAAATTTCAGCTACATGGTTTTGTAAGAAGTCATATACCTGTAGCTCATCCTCTGATAATAAAATATCCGTTATTGAATCGATGTATCTGTCGGTTTTAAATCCAATGCTTTCCAGCAATGGAAACTTGATCTCTTTCATGGCTATCTTTATCACTCGTTGCACCATTTGTAATTGTTCGATAAGGTCCAATTGAATGGCCTGCATTCTCTCTACCGATGAGCTTCGAATATCGATAGTACCATATAAGGGATAAACATCGTTAAAAGCAATCTGTCTAATTTTTTCATCTTTGCCTGTTATGTAGGAAAAAGCAGCCTCCGTAAATTTCCATTCAACAGAGGGCTGAATAGCCGTGAAATTTTCTTTGATCACTTTATCTATACGGTTATCCAGGTTTTCCATAGTTTTTTCTATAGCCAGCGTGAACAAGGGAAGCACTTTTTCAATTTTTTCACTGTGAATGGCAGTCAATTTTCCTGGGGTATCCGCCATTATTTCAAGCAATCCCAATAACTGGCCATTCTTTTTGAGAGGACAAAGTATTAAACTTCTAACCCCCATCTCAAAATATAGTTTCAGACTTTCTGCCTCTATTACATTTTTTTTATCGAGTTCTCCAAAGACAACCGGCTGATCATAGTCTTTCAACAGATCCCTGAAGCATTTTGTGATCTGATCTATTTCCCTGGCTGCCTCGGCATGCTTAAAAATTAGACTGTTACAATTGTGTGACGATGAGTAAACATAATGATCATTGATCTCGAGAAACGGTGTGATGCCCACTTTGATATCCGCCATTCCTAACAGGCTTTGCATGGCAGATTGCAGTTTGTCATAAACCGACGCGTCGGTAAAAGTATGAATGGAGAGAAGTTTATTCTTTATTTGCGTTTCGATCTCTCTTTCGGTAACATCATTGATCTTTATTATTACCAGGCCGTCAAAAACAAATTTTTCGAGTGGTAATTTGTCAATTAACTCTTCCAGCGGTATCCGCTCATTTGTCTTTTTACTAATAAGATTATCAGGTAATGGCGGCAAATCTCCCACAGGGCTTACATCCACAAAGCGCGTATCAAGATTGAGCTCAAGATACCGCGTCACCCCTGTTTCCGGATTCAGATAGGGATAAATCACGGCAGGATGCTCCTGCGACTGGTATCCAAAAAATTTTGCGAGAATGTGCCGGTAAGCGAATTCCAGTTTTTGATTATTGACGCTGCATCGAATATCATGATCCGGAACATTAACTTCATCGCCGCCAGGTTTTAGAAATAATTGTTGAAAAAAACGTGATGAGTAAATGGTCTTGAGCTTAAATGGTACCGTAACCGCATATAGGTTTTCTTTTTCCGACACAGAAGGCGGAAATAATATCGCCAGTAACATTTCAATTATCTCAGCGACAGGCTCGGAAAAATTTAATTCAGAGAACGGCTGGAGAAGCTCCGGAACTGCTTCAATGCGGTCAATCAATTCACCATATAATTTCTTTGCACCTGGCTTTCCTTCATTTATGTTTTTCTTTAACGTGTTTAATAGCGGTAGAAATGAAACCCGGCTATTAAAACTTCGGGCGCTATATTCTAAATCTGTCGACACAAAGACCTCCTTCTTTTATATAGTTTGAAATAAGCGGGCGGATTGAATCACAAAATTACGCCGTTGTGGTTTACAGGAGGGACGAATATACCAGCAAAATGTTTTAAACGGGATACGATGATGGTGTTAGAATTTCTGATAAGTGGCCTTATTCTCAATATTTGTTTTGAAATATTTACAGGCAGGCCGCAAACCGCAGACCTCGCATTTTGGCGTGCGGGCCACGCAGATATATCTTCCATGTAGAATGAGCCAGTGATGCGCTTTATGAATATACTCGGTAGGAATGTATTTGATCAATTGCTTCTCTACAGCAAGTGGGGTAAAAGCCGAGCCGGAAACCAGCCCGATCCGTTTACTTACGCGAAAAACATGTGTATCAACTGCCATGTTGGGTTGTTGATCAATGACAGATGTGATTACATTGGCTGTCTTCCTACCCACACCTGGCAACTGGATTAATTCATTAATGGTCATTGGAATTTTACCTTTAAATCGCTGTACGACCGCCTTTGCCATTCCGATTAAATGCTTTGTCTTGTTGTTTGGATAGGAAATACTTTTAATGAAGGGAAACAATTCTTCGAAACTTGCTTTACTCAACGATTCTACATCGGGATATTTTTCAAAAATCGCCGGCGTGGTCATGTTTACGCGCTTGTCTGTGCACTGAGCGGAAAGAATGACCGCGATCAGGAGCTGGTAAGGATCATGATAGATCAGTTCTGTTTCAGCATCCGGGTTATGCTTTTCAAAATAATTGATGACAAATTGATAGCGTTCTTTTATAGTCATGAACAAAGGTAAGCAGTCGGGTTGCGTATAAATGGCAATAAAAAAGCATCCGCTTTCGTGGATGCCAAGTCAATTGGTTGAATTGCCGCAGAAATGCACAGTTCGCTCTTTTTGTGGGAGATCCCTGTTACACAACCCAAGATAAACTCTAAATGAATTTAAAAAGAAGGAACGAAGTTGGAAACAAATAGTTATTTCATCACTTCATTTTCTTTTTTTCTTGCATAGTTCAAAATATTCAAAACAATCCGAGTGCGGGGTGATTTTTTTATCCCGTCCAGTCTTTCTAAGGAAGTTTTTAATACCGCAAGTTTTTCACGCAGGGTCCAGTCCTGTTTTAAAGCATTTTCAATTGCCATTGTTTGTTCAGCCGAGGCCTCCTTATACAAATAAAGTATAAGATCCTCAGGGGTCAAGTTAGCCATGTGCAAGTGTTAATGTCCAATAATAGTGTGTCCTAGTAAGAAATTGTAAAACGTCCACTATATAAACGGTTATTAAATACCCTTATTGTATAAATCCCATAAAAACGTAAAAATCAGTTCTTTTGGGCCTCAGGAATAAGGAAAAGGTCTTCATTATCCCGTTTCATATAGTATTTTTCCCTTGCATACTTTTCGAGGGTGGAGGGATTATTTTTAAGACTTTCCAGGATGGTTTTTTCTTTATTGATCTGCTCCGTGTAGTATTTCTTGCTTTCTTGTAGCTCCGTTAATTCCTGCCGGTGATGACGTCCTGTAAAAACATCTTTTTCATCAAAAAAAAGCATCCAAACGGTAAACGCTGTAAATGCTATAAAAAATTTATTACGCAACCAGGCCGGAATTTGGGTTAACAATTTCATTGTATGGATTTGCAATAAAGTTAGTCATTTTTGCCTTCTGCGATCAGCGTGAGTAACTTTTCTTTTGTCTGCGGCCACTCATCATCAATGATACTGTAAATCACCGTATGCGTGGGCGATCCATCATTGCGATACCCATGTTTTCGTAAAATCCCTTCCTTCACTCCACCAATTTTTTCTACTGCTTTTTGAGATCGGACATTTTGATGGGCGACCCTTAATTCAACACGGTTAAAATGTAACTCTTCAAAAACATATCCTAACATCAACAGATTACATTCTTTGTTGTATACCTTACCCCAAACAGATGGAACATACCATGTGTAGCCAATTGTCGCTGTTTT
>DASXOT010000482.1:0-7787 GCA_036494065.1 Chitinophagaceae bacterium | reverse complement strand
CCCCTTCCATCTTCTTATCGTCTAAACTGTTATTCCCAAATACAACAGGATAGGTAGCATACCAGCCTTTGGAATCATATACATTCAATTCGTAGTCTGATTTATCAATGATTATGTAAATGGTACCGACAGGAAGAATTTTAGCGTTTTCTGCAGATGTCCTTTTTGCCCCTGCGGGTAAGCTATTTGAAGTGCTTCGGCTGCTGTTGTTGAAAAATACGCTGCCCAACAGCACAGAAGCAAAAATGATGGGTGCTTTCATAAGTTATGTCCTTTAACCGTCACAATATCAACGGCACAATTTTCAATTTTATTTTCTATGTGAAAATCTTTAACGATGTTTTCAAAACTAAAATAAAATGACGGTTAATGAAAGTCCGGGAACGGGGTTTCACAAAAGATTGAGCAAAATTTCTTATAAAATCATGGCAGGAAAATAAAAAGCCGGCATCATTTACGATGCCGGTCATGAAAATTTACATGAGAAAAATTCTTACCAGTTTGAAATACGTATGCCCACTGTGTAAGGCGTTTGATCTAATCCCTTTTCCCACATGCTTTTTGTAGCATAGCTGCCATAGAGTTTGACAGGGCCTAATAACACTTCGCCTACATATGACACCTTCCATTTTCTAAGATCAAAATCGTCGTGCGTTTTATGTATGTGACCATCTTCTTTAATTTTTTGTCTCGAGCTATACAAGTAACCGCCACTGATTCCGCCACTGATCCCAAAACCTCTTTCCCTGTGCGGGGTGAAATTAATGTTCAACATAATGGGCGCTGTCAAATAATCAGCTGCGAGCTTGTTTTTATGCAGGTCAGTGTAGTCAAAGCTAACCCTGGCTGGAGATGGTATTTTATTGAGATGAACGCTCTCGTCGTCAAAGAAATAATTATTCAGTTCAAAACCAAGCCCATATTTCAGGTTAACTACATGCGCTGCGATGTTCAGTCTTTGCATGAAGAACCAGATATTTACGTTTCTAGATTTCCAGTTCCGAAGTTTGAAGCTTTCATCATTACTTGTTGGGGCAAAACTTTGTGTTGCTATAGAAGAATAGTTGGTTTTGTCATTGAAGCTAGAGAAGCCGAGATCGAGAATCCACCAATTAGTACTTACGTTCGATGGCTTGTAGTATTTGCGACGGTATGTAGCGGAATCGTCACTATGCCTTTCCCTGATGATCTCCCTGCCGCCACCGCCTCTGCGGATGATGATCATGCCACCAACCCTGATGGTATCCGGCATGTTATTTTGATTTTGTTTACCGGTTGTATCTGATTGAGCAAAGCCCATCAATGCAGTGCATAAGATCACACTAAGGGTAAAAATCCTTTTCATGGTTGTTGCGTTTTTTGTTTAGTTATTATCTTAGATTGATTGCCATTCCACCGATGAGCACTTTATTATCATCATTCGCCGGGTTGATGGTAGTAGTGCGTTCAATAAGCCGTGTAGCTTTTCTGAAAAATCCACGAAGCCTTTTGTTTTCATTTTTGTCGGTGTTGTTGACATACATAGGCTGAGGCGCATCAGAACCAGGTTTTGTTACAATTGAATCCTTAAAATTTTTAGGCGGCCTGGCGCCATCAACCACCACATTACTTATTTGTGGATGCGAAACGTTGCTTCGGTCAATTTCATTAGTAGCGAGTTGAGGTGTCTGAACGTTTACAGCGGTACCATTAGTACTGTTGGCTAATTGGTGAACATTATCCGGCATCACTTCTTTCTTTAGTTGTTTTCTCAATGTTTGATGAGAATTCTTAACAGCCATTTGATCTTCTTTCTCAACCCCGGCAGGTTTCTCGTACTTAATCTGGACAGATGGATTGACAGAAGACTTTACTGAAGGTATCGCCACATTCTTAGAATCAACTTTGCTATTATTTTTTACCGTGGCTACCGGAGTATTTGTTTGCCGGTTGGTCTTGCTTGTTGAAATTGAATAGAAAGTAATACTCGCTGCTATAATCAGGATAGCCGCCACTGCAACTTTCCACCAATTCATGCTTATAATGGAAGCTCTTTCTTTTTTGTATAGAACTTCTTTATCGGCAAAAACAGTATTATCAGGCTGTAACCTGGTCATTTTAAATAGACCCAATTCCTGCTGCACGCGCGGATGGGCCGCTGCAAATTTCTCGACGACTATTGCTTGCTCCTCACTCAATTCGTTATCTATATACAAAACCAGCCATTCTTCATAATTACCTGAATTGATAAAAGAATCATTTTCTCCTTTTATTAGCTGGTCTTTATTATCAAATAAAATGGAATCATCCGGAATCAACTTTGACTGTTGAAGCATCACCAGCTCTTCCTCTAAATCCTGGTTTTCTGATACAAACAGGTCAACCTGCTTTTTCTGATCAACGGTTAATTCGTTATCAATATAAAGCAGGAAATACTCTTCATAATTATGGCGATTAATCTTCATAGTACATTCTCCGGTTTCACTAAATAATTTTTCAACTGCACTCTTGCCCGGTGTAAGTAAACTTTTACCTGGCTTTCATTCAACCCTGTTATTTTACCAATTTCTTCATAACTGTACCCTTCATAATCTTTGAGCATTACCAGGCTACGTTGCGTTTCACTAAGGCGGCTCAGCGCTTCTTCCAGGATCTTTTTCGCATTGTGAGCAGGGTGGTTAGTCACCCGCGTTTCATCATTGAATTCCTCTTTCAATTGCACTCTTTTTATTTTACGTAAATGGTCGATCATCTGGTGATAGGCTACGGTGAACAAGTATGATTTGCTTTTTTCAGCATCCACATTTTCCCGGTTACGCCACATTTTTTCAAAGGCACTTTGCACCACATCCCTTGCGTCCTCTTCATGGCGAAGATTTTTCACGATGAAGCGGTACACATTATCTGCATACTCTTTTACACATAAGTTATATTCTCTTTCTGTCATAAACAGTGATGTGAAGGCCAAAATTAAACGTAAAACCTTTCAATTGAGAGTAATACGAGCAAATCGGCCAAAATGTTACATAATTTGCTGAATATTTTGACTAATTCTAATGCAACTTACTTGCTACGATAGCTGTCGTACAGTCCACAGTCGAGTCTACGGACCACGGTCAATAGTGAATGTCAATGGCCAGCGACCATTTGGTCATTTGTCATTTGATGATTGTGCCAACTGTCTGAATGTACTCATTACTCATCATTCATCACTCATTTTTCAGCCATTCACAATTCACCATTCACAACCCCCTGGCCAACGCCGGATCAATATCTGTCAACAACTAACTATTTATCTTCGCTTTCACAATTTCTAAATCATGAATGAAAATCTTGTTAAACGGATTGGAAAGGAAATCGAGGAAATAAAGTCATCTGGTTTGTATAAGACCGAACGTATCATATCCAGTCCACAGGGAGCTGAAATAACTGTGAATGGCAAGACCGTTTTAAATTTTTGTGCGAACAATTATCTTGGCCTTTCTTCTCATGCCGGCGTAGTCGAAGCGGCTCACCAGGCAATCGAATCACATGGGTATGGAATGAGCAGCGTTCGATTTATTTGTGGTACGCAGGATATTCACAAAGAATTAGAAAAAAAGATATCTCAATTTCTCGGCACGGAAGATACGATCTTATATGCTGCTTGTTTCGATGCAAATGGTGGAATATTTGAACCATTGCTAAATGAAGAAGATGCAATCATTTCCGATGCTTTAAATCATGCTTCCATCATTGATGGTGTTCGTCTATGCAAGGCTCAGCGTTTTCGCTACGAACACAACAACATGAACGATCTTGAATCGAAACTGAAAGAGACTGCCACTTGCCGGAGTCGCATAATTGTGACCGATGGGGTGTTTAGCATGGACGGTACCATTGCACAGTTGGACAAGATCTGCGATCTCGCCGATAGATATGATTCTATAATCATGATCGATGAATGTCATGCTTCCGGTTTTATGGGAAAAACAGGTCGTGGCACCCATGAATATCGCGGCGTAATGGGAAGAATAGACATCATCACGGGTACGTTAGGAAAGGCATTAGGCGGAGCAAGTGGCGGATTTACGAGTGGAAGAAAAGAGATTATTGATTTGTTAAGGCAAAGATCAAGACCTTATCTATTCAGCAATACGCTGGCGCCGTCGATTACAGGTGCTTCCATTGCAGTATTAAATATGCTAAGTGAAACGACAGAATTGCGTGATAAACTTGAAGAAAACACGAAATATTTTCGAAAGAAAATGACTGAAGCCGGTTTCGATATCAAACCGGGCGAACACCCTATCGTTCCCATTATGCTATATGATGCAGTGGTGGCACAAAACTTCGCATCGAAACTTTTGGATGAAGGAATCTATGTGGTTGGTTTCTTTTTTCCGGTTGTGCCAAAGGGCCAGGCACGGATTCGCGTGCAATTGAGCGCTGCTCATGACCAACATCACCTTGACAGGGCTATCCGGGCTTTTACCAAGATTGGAAAAGAATTAAATGTTTTAAAATAAAACCTGGAGAAAGGAGATTTTTTCGAAACTCAATTTGTTTTCAAGTTAAGGCTGTTGGCGATTTGCTTTATCGCATCAAGCCCCAATTTTTCAACTTTTATTGTTATTAACAATCTGTCGGATGCGATATAGTTAAGCTCATATCTATCGATGCCTTTATCGTAACTCTCTACAGCTTTTTGGCCGTTAAAATCTATAGTTTTCGAATAGCCGTTGTCGGTTTGGGACTCCATGTTCATTTTGGTCAGATAACTTAATGAGTAAACACCGGCACCTGCTTCCCCCGCACAATCAAAAATACTGAGATCGATTCGTTTGTCGCTGCTGCTGTCGCTATAAGTCGCTTCGGTAGCAGAAAATCCTGCCATGTTGTTTGCATTCAAACCGGAACGTTTGATTCCGAGGAGTTCGCCGGGTACCATTGCTTTTAGCTGATCAGTGGTGAGCGGAGTTAATTTTTTCAATTCGTCCATCTTTTTCTGCATTTCGGCAGTGTTCACCCCGACACTGTTCAGATCGATGGAAACTTTGTCTTTACTTGAAATTGTTAATGGTTTTGCCTTATGATTACAACTTGTAAAGATGAGCATGCAAACAATGAAACTCAAAATGGTTGACTTCATATAATTGGGTTGTACTCTCAATACGTGCATATAAATTTATAGAATTAAGTGATTGTGAACGATGAATGATGGGTGATGAGTATATGATGGACTACCGACCATGGACTGCTGATCGCTGGCCGCCGACTGACGACCCACAGCCTTGTGTTAAATGTAGACTAGGAAAACTACGAGAGGCTAGGAGAAATAATAAATGTGTACTATTTTCGTTTTTCCTCTGATGAACCAATTTTACCGATCCTTCCTTTGATGACCACTATTTGCTTACGCCGACAAAAATTCTATGATGAAAAAAAATTTTCTCGCCCTTTTACTGGGGGTCGTATTGGTTTCAATATTAGCGTCCTGCACTTCTATGAAAAAAGATTGCCAGGGCAGAAGACATTATCGTTTAAATAATGGCATTTATCTCTAAATGCCTTTTTATGGCCAAAGGAGAATCCGCCGCGATTGGCGGATTTTTATTTCCTGGAAAAGAGAATTTTGAGTCCAAGGCCAAACAAAATAAAACCCGTGATTTTTTCCTGCCAGTTCCAAAATCTGATATTATTTAGAAGAAGTTTTCTAAATAGCCCGGTGGCAATTGCGACAATGATCAATATGATAGTGCCCTGCATATCAAACCAGAAACCTAAGAGAGCGAGTTGTTCCTTCAAATAGCCTGATTGAGGATTGATAAATTGTGGTAAAAAAGATAAAAAGAAAATGGCTACTTTGGGGTTTAAAATATTCGTCAGCATCCCTTGTAAAAAGATCTTCCGATTGCTCAAAGGCGGCAACACATCGACTTCTTCTTTTTTTCTCCTGTTTAAAAGCGCACGGATGCCCAGGTAGATAAGATAAAATGCGCCAGCATACTTGATAATTGAGAAAATCAAGACTGAATTTTCGATGATTGCCGATAGCCCAAAGACGGCGGCCGAAATATGAAACAAACATCCTGTGAAAATTCCCAGGGCGGAATAGACTCCAGCTTTGATTCCCTGCGATAAACTTCGCGCTGCAGTATAAATCATATCCGGTCCTGGCAAAAGATTGATCAGGAGACTCACCGAAAAAAACAAATACAGGTTTTCAATGTTGAACATAAACCATTGATAGAGGTAGTCTGAAATTAGACAATTCCATGTATACTCAGTATTCGATAGCAATTAATTTCATGGTACTTAACTTTGCCAAAATTTTTTAATGAAATTTTTCGTTTACTTTTTATTGATCGCTACTGGTTTAAATTCCTGCTCGCCCAATAATGTCAAAATTGATAATGGTTTAAAACATTTCTTTGATGAAAACAGGGTCAACGGCACTTTTGCCTTACTAGACAATGGTACAGGTAAATTCACTATCTATAATTTAAAACGATATCGGGACAGCGCTTTCCTGCCAGCTTCCACTTTTAAAATTGTGAATTCGCTAATCGGGTTACAAACAGGAAGAATAACAAATGATAGCATGGTTATAAAATGGGATGGTGTGGAACGGTGGAATAAGGAATGGAACAAAGATCTAACTATGTACCAGGCGTTTCGCGTGTCTGCGGTTCCTTACTACCAGGAAGTAGCCCGGCGGATTGGAAAAGATACAATGCAGTTCTGGCTGGACTCCATTTCGTATGGAACCAAGAAGATCAAGACAAGGGTCGATTCGTTTTGGCTGGATAATTCCCTGAAGATCACTCCTGATGAAGAATTGGGTCTTGTTAAAAAACTTTACTTCCATCAGTTGCCTTTCTTTGAGACTTATGAGGACATGGTCAAAAGGGCCATGCTATTTGAAGACAACGCAAATTATAAATTAAGTTATAAAACCGGCTGGGGTAATACTGAAAGAGGTGATGAACTGGCCTGGATCGTCGGTTGGATCGAGGAAAATAAGCACCCCTACTTTTTCGTTCTCAATTTTGAAACTTCAGACCATAACATTGACATTGTAACATTACGAATGAAAATGCTGAAAGGGATTCTGCAACAACTTGGTTTCATGCAAGGTAAGATGTAGGAAATGGTTTGATTGTTGTTATAATTTGTACACTCCTGAATAGACTTTGAATTTTCAATTTCAATATGATCGTTTGCTTTGGCTCCTGGCGGCCATTGGCATCTTTATTTTATTGTTTTTTTTGTTATTGTTTTGGAAAAGGAAAACAATTAAAAGAATTGGCGACCCCAAACTAGTCAAACAATTGATTAAAAATTTTTCGCCACGACTGTTTACCACAAAATTTATCTTGTTCTCATTTGCATTTGCCCTGGGCGTATTAGGTGTTGCGAACCTTCGCAAGCCAGGTAGCACCGATAATGTATCGAGGAAAGGGATTGATGTGGTAATAGCACTGGATGTAAGCAGAAGCATGCTGGCCACTGATCTTGCTCCCAGCCGGTTAGAGCGCGCAAAACAAATGATCCTGAAATTAATGGACCAAATGCCCGACGACAGGGTGGCATTGGTGCTTTTTGCCGGCAAAGCATATTTACAAATGCCGCTAACAGTCGATCATGGCGCAGCGGCCATTTTTGTTTCTTCTGCTTCACCCGACGCAATTACTGCCCAGGGAACCGTTTTCAGTGAAGCATTAAAGATGAGCGAAAGGGCCTTTGATCCAAAAGAAAGAAGATTTAAATCAGTTGTTCTTATTTCAGACGGTGAAGATCATGATGAAGAAACATTGAAGACCGTC